>NZ_JBEZDS010000044.1:39368-104258 GCF_040648435.1 Dactylosporangium sp. NPDC049140
AGGTGCGAGGTGCGGCGCTCGGGCGCGAGGTGCGAGGTGCGAGGTGCGGCGCTCGGGCGCGAGGTGCGAGGTGCGAGGTGCGGCGCTCGGGCGCGAGGTGCGAGGTGCGAGGTGCGGCGCTCGGGCGCGACTTGCGGTATGCGGCGCTCGGCCGCGAGGTCTGGCGCTCGGGTGCGAGGTGCGGCGCTCGGGTGCGAGGTGCGGCGCTCGGCCGCGACTTGCGGTATGCGGCGCTCGGCTGCGGTGTGCGGCTGCGGCGCTCGGCTGCGGTGTGCGTCGCTCGGGCGCAGTGTGCGTCGCTCGGCCGCGAGGTGCGGCGCTCGGGCGCGACGCGGCGCTCGGGCGCGACGCGGCGTCTCATGTTCACGAGGTTGTGGCGCGCTCGGCCCCGACGTGCGGTGCGCGGGCGTGGGCGCGGCGTCTGCGTTCGCGAGGTTGCGGCGCGCGGGCGCGTGCGGCTCAATGGCTCGGCGTGGGTTGTGGCGTCCGCGCGGGCACGGCGTCTCGCGTTCGCGAGGTTGTGGCGCGCGGGCGCGGTTCAGTCTCCGCGAAGTAGTCGCGCGCGGGCGCGGTTCAGGCTCTCGCGAAGTAGTCGCGCGCGGCCGCGACGCCTCCCTCGGCGCCCAGGGCCACCATGAGCGCGGCCAGGGCCTTTCCGGCGGTCAGCCCCGGCGCGAGGATGGCGCCCACCGAGGCCGCGAGGCCGTCGGGCGGGCGCGGGGGCGCGGTCGCGTGCGCGCGGGAGGCGACGACGACCGGGATGTCCCACGCCACCAGGTCGGTGATCGCGGCCAGGAGGGAGACGGGGACGTTGAGCGCGCCCGTGCCGTCCAGCACGATGCCCCGCGCCCCGGCGTCGGTGGCCGCGGTGAGCAGCGTGGGCTCGATCCCCGGGTACACCCTGATCAATGCCACATTCGTCTCCGGCTCGCCCGGTGGGGACGGCGGGCGCGGGGGCGGCGCTCCGGTCAGGGTGATGCGACCGCCGGTGACGCGGCCGAGCGGGGCGTACGGGGCGGAGGTGAACGCGCCCGGGCCGGACGTGGCGGCCTGGCGGACCCAGCGCGCCGCGTGCAGCTCGCCGTCGAGGCAGGCGACCGCGCCGAGGCCGGTCAGTGCCGGGTCGGCCGCCGCGGTCAGGGCCGCGGCCAGGTTGCCGGGGCCGTCGCTGTCCGGGGCGTCGAGGGGGAGCAGGGCGGCGGTGTAGACGATCGCGCCCCGGGCCGCGGCCGCGCCGGCGACTAGGTCGGTGAGGTAGGCGGCCTCCTCGATGGTGTCCGCGCCGTGCGTGACGACGACGCCGTGGAAGCCCTCCTCGCCCAGCGCCGCGCGGACGCGGCGCGCGGTCGCGGCCATCGTCGCGGGGGAGGCGTCCCAGCCGGGCTCGGCCAGCACGTCCTCGACGACCACGTCGACCCCGCCGGCCGAATCGTCCCCGGGGGACGCGTCAGTCCCGCGGGCGGCGTCGGTCCCGGAGGTCGAGTCGAGTCCGTGGGTCGTGTCTCCGTGGGCCGAGTCGGTCCCAGAAATCGCGTCGAGTCCGTGAGGCGCGTCTCCGCGGGCCGAGTCGGTCCCGGAGGTCGAGTCGAGTCCGTGGGTCGTGTCTCCGCGGGCGGAGCCGGTCCCAGAAATCGCGTCGAGTCCGTGAGGCGCGTCTCCGCGGGCCGAGTCGGTCCCAGAAATCGCGTCGAGTCCGCGGGCCGCGTCTCCGCGGGCCGCGTCGGGCCTGGGGTTGGCCTCGGCCTCGCGGGTCGCGTCGGTGTCGGCGGCTCTCGCGGCGGCCAGGAGTTCGGCACCCGTGGCCACCGAGCCGGTGCGGTACGCGATGGTGTCCTTCGTCGCCAGCAGCAGGACCCGGCGGCTCACTGGAGGCGGGCCTCCAGCCGCTCGATGCGCTCCAGCAGCGGGGCCAAGGCGGAGTCCAGCGACGGAGCCTGGGCCTGCAAGTGCACGTAGCCGGCCAGGGCGGCCGTCACCGCGCGGCGGGTCAGGCGCAGCTCGGCGCCCAGTGAGCGCAGCACCTGCCCGGCCGCCCCGTCGGGCTCGGAGATCAGGCCCAGCAGGAGATGTTCGCAGCCGACGTAGTTGTGACCGAGCGCGGTCGCCTCGGTCACCGCCAGCTCCAGGGCCGCCGCGGCGGGGGTGCTGAAGCGGAGGGCGCCCGCGGTCGGGGCGACGGACGCCGGTGCCTCCACTGTGGACTGGGCGGCCAGGGCAGCCGTGATCCGGGGCGGCTCGATGTCGATCGCGCGCAGGACGTGCAGGGCCAGGTTGCCGCCCTCCGCCAGGATTCCGGCCAGCAGGTGCGCCGATCCGACCGCCGGGGCGGCCTCGGCGGTCGCTCGCTCGGAAGCCAGGCGCAGCACGGTGCGGGCCCGTGCGGTGAAGTGCGGCAGCCGCGCGGCCAGGGCGGCGTCGTCGAGGTCGCCCAGGACCGTCTCGCGGATCGCGGTCACCCGCCGGACGGCCTGCTCCAGGGCGCGTTGGCAGATGGCCGAGACCGGTACGCCGGCGGCCTTGACCGCCTCCGCGAGCTCATCGGGCAGGTAGACGTTGATTTTCGGCACGCCTCAGGTATACCCCCATCGGGGTTATACGTCGAGTCGGCCACGTCCGCGCCGGGTGGCTCGTGGAGGGTGCGAGTTCGCGGTCGGGCGCCGCGGTTGCCGTCGTGCGGGGCTCACGGAGAGCGCCGTAGCGCGGCGGGCGGCTCGTGGACGGTGAGTGTTCGCCGATGTGGGCGTCCGGCCGGCGCGATGGAACCGTGCCACTGTCCGTGCCCGTACGAGCCGGCGTGGATCTTGAGGGGGTGTGGGTGGAGCGTAGCTCCCCCACCCGCGAGCGCCAGCGAGCAGTAAATGCAGTAAATGCAGCCTCAGCCGATTGCTGCGCCGTGGGTCCGCATGAACGGTAGGGGGTCGATGGCGTTGCCCGGTGACGTGGGCGGTGTGTTCACGTGGACCTCGAAGTGCAGGTGCGGGGCCGACGAGTTGCCCGAGCTGCCCACGTAGCCGATCACCTGGCCGGCCGCGACCTTCTGGCCCGGCTTCACCACGCCCCGGTGCACCATGTGGCAGTAGAGGGTCGAGACGCCGCCGGCGTGGAGGATCTTCACGTACCAGCCGCAGCCGTCGATCGCGGCGCTTCCCGTCTGGTCGCAGCTGTGGCCCGCCTCGATGTTGCACACGACCTCGACCACGGTGCCGGCCGAGGCGGCGTGGATCGGGGTGCCGACGAACGACATGATGTCGACGCCCGCGTGGCTGGGGTTGGTCGGGGTGCGGAAGCCGGGGCGGGCCGAGAAGCCGGGCAGCGGGCTCACCCAGCGGCCGGCCTCGGGCACGCCCTGGGTCTGGGCCGCGGCCGCGGCCGCGGGGGCCGGGGCGGCCGCGGGTGGGGCGGCCGCGGGCGCGGTGCACGACGGCGGGGTGGCGGCGCGGTTGACGTAGGCGTCGGAGACGTACGCGCCGGAGTCGAGGCGGTCCCACATGGCCGTGGCCCGCATGGTGCCGGTGATCGGCTCGCCCTGGGTCTGGCAGGCGATGTTCAGCGCGGTGCCGTTGGGCAGGCCGCTGTAGAGGACGGCGCTGCGGGCCGGGCCGCCGCGGGTCTTCAGGGCGGTCGTGCCCGAGGCCACGGTGCCCGCCGTCGTCGGGGCGCTCGCGGCCGCCGCCGGGGCCGCGGTCTGCTGCGGCGGGGAGCACGGCGGCGGGGCGGCCGGCGGGCGGCTGACCCACGCGTCGCTGATGAACGAGCCGTCGGTGAGGCGGTCCCACTGGTCGGTGACGCGTACCGGGCCCTGGTCGATGAGCTGGCCCTTGACCTGGCACTCGATCGCCACCGCGGCGCCGTCGGGCAGCGTGCGCAGCGAGCGGGTCCAGGCCGCCGCGCCCGCGCGGACGTTCAGCGGGCGCTTGGGCGAGACGACCGTCGCGGTGCTCGCGGCCTGGGCGGCTGATGGGGGTACCACCGCAAAAGCCAGGACGCCGGCCACGACGAAGATCGTTTTGCGCATGGTGCTCCCCCGGGACGAGATGGTTCCGCACTCGGCCGGGGGGACCGCGAACCCCGCCAACGCTAGGCGCCGGCGGGGTCCGGGATGGAATATCCGGTGATATTCACTCTTTGGTGGGTGAAAACCTTACTGCGGTACGTTTGCCGCGCCGTCCGGCAGGAACCGCGCGCCCGTGACGCGGGTGGAGATGCCCTCCCGGTCCAGGTACGGCGTGACGCCGCCCAGGTGGAACGGCCAGCCCGCGCCCAGGATCATGCACAGGTCGATGTCGCGCGCGTCGGCGACGACGCCCTCGTCGAGCATGAGCCGGATCTCGCGGGCCAGCGCCTCGGTCGCCTCGGCCCGCAGCTGCTCGGCGGTCGACGGCGAGTCGCCGACCTCGAGCAGGGCGAGCACCTCGGGGTCGGGGTTGCCCTCGGCGTCGGTGAAGCCGCGCTTGCCGGCCCCGACGACCTTGGCGAGGTTCGCCGAGACGCCGAAGCGGTCCGGGAACGAGTGGTGCAGCGTCTCCGCCACGTGGTGCGCGACGGCCGGGCCGACCATGGTGAGCAGCGCCATCGGGCGCATCGGCAGGCCGAGCGGGTCGAGCGCGGAGTCGGCGACGTCGATCGGGGTGCCGCGGTCGACCGCGGCGGTGACCACGCCGAGGAAGCGGGTCAGCAGCCGGTTGACCACGAACGCCGGGGCGTCCTTCACGAGTACCGACGACTTCTTCAGCGCCTTGCCGACGGCGAACGCGGTCGCCAGGGTCGCGTCGTCGGTCTGGCCGGCGCGCACGATCTCCAGCAGCGGCATCATCGCGACCGGGTTGAAGAAGTGCAGCCCGACGACCCGCTCCGGGTGGGCGAGGTCCGCGGCCTGCTCGGTGACCGACAGCGAGGAGGTGTTGGTGGCCAGGACGCAGTCGTCGCGGACGATCGCCTCGACCTCGGCCCACACCTGCTTCTTGACCTTGAGGTCCTCGAAGACCGCCTCCAGCACCAGATCCGCGTCGGCGAACGCGGCCTTGTCGACCGAGCCGCCGATGAGCCCCTTGTACTTCGCGGCCTTGCCCGGGTCCAGTCGCTTCTTGCCCACCAGCTTGTCGAGCTCGGCGTGGACGTACCCGACGCCCTTGTCGACGCGCTCCTGGTCGAGGTCGGTGAGCACGACGGGCACCTCGAGCCGCCGCACGAACAGCAGCGCCAGCTGGGAGGCCATCAGGCCCGCGCCCACGATGCCGACCTTGTTGACGTCCCGGGCCAGGTTCCGGTCCGGGGCGCCCGCGGGCCGCTTCGCGCGCCGCTGCACCAGGTCGAAGGCGTAGAGGCTGGCCCGCGCCTGGTCGCCCATGATCAGGTCGGCGAGCGCCTCGTCCTCGAGCGCGGTGCCCTCCTCGAAGGTGGCGGACTTGGCCGCCGCCAGGAGTTCGAGCGCGCGGTTGGCCGAGTTCACGGCCCCGTGGAGGCGCTCGTCGAGCTGGTGCCGGGCGAAGTACAGCACGCCGTCCCACATGTCCCGGTCGATCTCCGGGCGGGTCACCGTGACCGTGCCGTCGACCACGCCCTCGGCCCACTCCAGGGACCGCTCGAGGTAGTCGGCCGGCTCGAAGATCGCGTCGGCGATGCCGAACTCGTGCGCCTGGGCCGGCTTGAGCTGCTTCTGGGTCAGCGGGTTCTGCAGGATCACCTGCGCCGCCGGGGCGATGCCGATGAGGTTGGGCAGCAGCTGCGTACCGCCCCAGCCGGGCACGAGGCCGATCGCGACCTCGGGCAGGGCGAGGGCCGCGGCGCCGGACGAGACGGTCCGGTAGTGGCAGTGCAGCGCGACCTCGAGGCCGCCGCCCATCGCCGCGCCGTTGATGAAGGCGAAGGTGGGTACCGGCGAGTCCTTGAACTTCTTGAAGACCCGGTGGCCGTACCGGCCCAGCTCCACCGCCTGCGCCCGCTCGGACAGCAGCGGCATGCCGGTGATGTCGGCGCCGACGCAGAAGATGTAGGGCTTGCCGGTCAGCGCGATGAACTTCGGCGCCGCCGCGACGGCCTCGTCGATCGCGGCCTCGAGGCTGGCCAGGCCGCCCGGGCCGAACGAGTTCGGCTTGGTGTGGTCGAAGCCGTTGTCGAGCGTGATGACCGCGGCGCGCTCACGCGAAGGCAGCGTCACGAAGCGCAGCAGCGCCTTGGTCACGACCTCGTTCGGGTTCGTCAGAGCTGCGGTCACTTGCCACCCTCCCAGTTGGGGTTTTCCCAGATGACCGACGCGCCCATGCCGATGCCGACGCACATGGCGGTGAGGCCGTAGCGCACGTCGGGCCGCTCGGCGAACTGCCGCGACAGCTGCGTCATGAGCCGCACGCCCGAGGAGGCGAGCGGGTGGCCGACCGCGATCGCGCCGCCCCAGGGGTTGACCCGCGGGTCGTCGTCGGCGATGCCGAAGTGGTCGAGGAAGGCGAGCACCTGCACGGCGAACGCCTCGTTGAGCTCGAACAGCCCGATGTCCCCGATGCTCAGGCCGGCCAGGCGCAGCGCCTTCTCGGTGGCCGGCACCGGGCCGTAGCCCATGACCTCGGGCTCGACGCCGACGAAGCCGTAGGACACCAGCCGCATCCCGACCGGCAGCCCGAGCTCGCGGGCCACCTCCTCGGCCGCGATGATCGACGCGGTGGCGCCGTCGTTCAGGCCGGCCGCGTTGCCCGCGGTGACCCGGCCGTGCGGGCGGAACGGCGTCTTGAGGGTGGCGAGCTTCTCCAGGCTGGTGTCGCGCGGCGCCTCGTCGACGGTGGCCAGGCCCCAGCCGGTCTCCGGGTCGCGGGTGGCGATGCTGACCAGGTCGGGCTGCAGCTTGCCGGCGGCGTAGGCGGCGGCGGTCTTCACCTGTGAGGCGTAGCCGAACCGGTCGGCCCGCTCCTTGGTGACGCCGGGCAGGCGGTCGTGCAGGTTCTCCGCGGTGGAGCCCATCACCAGCGCGGACGGGTCGACGAGCTTCTCGGCGATGATGCGCGGGTTGGGGTCCACGCCCTCGCCCATCGGGTGGCGGCCCATGTGCTCGACGCCGCCGGCGATGGCCACGTCGTAGGCGCCGAACGCGATGCCGCCGGCCACGGTGGTCACCGCGGTCAGGGCCCCCGCGCACATGCGGTCGATGGCGTAGCCGGGCACGGTCTTGGGCAGGCCGGCGAGCAGGGCGGCGGTCCGGCCGATGGTCAGGCCCTGGTCGCCGATCTGCGTGGTGGCCGCGATGGCCACCTCGTCGACCCGCTCCGGTGGCAGCTGCGGGTTGCGCCGCAGCAGCTCACGGATGCAGCGGATGACCAGGTCATCGGCGCGAGTGTTGGCATACATCCCACCGGCCTTGCCGAACGGGGTGCGCACGCCGTCGACGAAGACGACGTCGCGGACAGCACGGGGCACGGGTGTCCTCCTAGCGACTAAGTACCGGCAATGTTACTCGCCAGTAGGTCGCCGGGAGCTGTGAACCCTTTCACCGTTCAGACCGGGCGGAGCGCCTCCGTCAGCCCGGGGGAGACGAGACCGACCTGCCACGGGCGCGCGCCGTAGCCGGCGAGCACCGCGGCCACCGCCTCCTCCGTGAGCTCCTCCGGGGGTGACCAGGCCAGCCGGCGTACCGAATCCGGGGTTATGAGGTTCTCGGGGGGCAGCTGGTTCGCCGCCGCGAGCCCGGTCACCAGCTCCCGGCACCGCGCCAGCCGGGCCGCCGCGACCGGGTCGCGCTCGGCCCACCGGTGCGGCGGGGGCGGGCCCTCCGAGGCCGGCGTGGTCGGCAGCTCCTTGTCCGACAGCACGCGGGCGTCGGCGAGCGCGGTCAGCCAGGTCGGGGCCAGCCGGCGCACCGAGCGCCCGCCGAACCCGGCCAGGGTCAGCAGCGAGCGCTCGTCCTTCGGGTCGGCCTCGGCCGCGGCGATGATGGCGGCGTCGGCGAGCACCCGGCCGGGGCTCGCGTCGCGGCGCTGGGCGATCTCGTCGCGGGCCGTCCAGAGCGCGCGGACGCGGGCCAGGGCGCGGGCGCCGCGGACCCGGTGGATGCCCGAGGTGCGCCGCCAGGGGTCGGCGCGCACGCGGGGCGGGTCGCCGGCCGAGGCGACAAGCGCGGCGAACTCCTGCGCGGCCCACTCGGTCTTGCCCTGCTTGGCCAGCTCCTCGGAGAGGGTGTCGCGCAGCTGGAGCAGCAGCTCGACGTCGAGGGCGGCGTACGTCAGCCAGGACGCCGGCAGCGGGCGCGTGGACCAGTCGGCGGCCGAATGGTGCTTCTCCAGGGTGTACCCCAGCAGCAGCTCGGTCAGCGCGGCCAGCCCGACCCGCTCGAACCCGCACAGCCGGGCGGCCAGCTCGGTGTCGAACAGCCGGGTCGGGCGCAGGCCGAGCTCGGTCAGGCACGGCAGGTCTTGGCTGGCGGCGTGCAGGATCCACTCGGTCGAAGAGATCACCTCGTCGAGCTCCGGCAGCTGGCCGAACGGCAGCGGGTCGATGAGCACCGTTCCGGAGCCGGCCCGCCGCAGCTGCACCAGGTAGGCGCGGTGCGTGTACCGGTAGCCGGAGGCGCGCTCGGCGTCCACGGCCACCGGGCCGGTGCCCTGGGCGAAGCGTTCGACGGCGCGCGCCAGCTCGGTCCGATCGGCGATCGGCTCGGGGGTCCCGTCTCGGGGGGCGGTCAGCAGGACGGGCTCGGTCTTGTGGTCCGGGTTGTCCGGACTGTCTGATTCCTCGTCCCGACGCCGCGCGGGGGGTTCGTCGGTCACGCGACAACCGTACGTTGCGGCATAGGTCCCTGTGTGCAGCCGGTCCGGCGCGTCGGCGTTCTTGAGTGTGTTGGGACACGGTGAACGGGACGGACAGGTCCCCATTGTTGCCGGTACGGTTCGCGTGCGCAGGCGGTCCGGTTATGTACAGACGCTGCGTCGGAGGTCGCGGCACTTGTGCCCGGCGTCTAGATTGAGGGCCGACCGCGGTGTCGCCGGAAGCCCTGTGCTTTCCCGGCAGACGGGTGGAAACCGTGACAGGAAGGATACGAGAAGCATGACGGCCGGGTATGACCCCTCCAACCCGGTGGCTTCCGGCAGTTCCGAAGGGTACGACGACCGTCCGCGGCACGCGGCCGGCGACGACTCGGAACGACTCGGTCCACTTCCCCCTCGGATCACCCAGACCGGGTCGATCCCCACGCACTCCATCCCGCCGCCGGTCGCCACCCCGCCGGTGAGCATCCCGCCCCAGCCGACCAGCTCGTGGCCGGTTTCCGCGGGCCCGCCGCCGCACAGCGTTCCCCCGGCCCCGCCGGTCCAGCGCCGCAGCCCCCTGGCCGCCGTCGCGCTGGCCCTCGCCGTGCTGCTGCTGATCGTGGCCGGCGTCGAGGCGGCGTTCATCGTCAGCCTCCAGCACAAGGTCGACCAGACCGACGCCGCCGTGAAGGCCGCCGCGACCGGTGACGCCTCCCGGTTCAAGGCGATCGAGGACCGCGCCGACAAGCTCGAGCA
The DNA here is from genome assembly GCF_040648435.1 of Dactylosporangium sp. NPDC049140. NCBI lineage: Bacteria > Bacillati > Actinomycetota > Actinomycetes > Micromonosporales > Micromonosporaceae > Dactylosporangium > Dactylosporangium sp. NPDC049140. The sequence continues at coordinate 48,854 of NZ_JBEZDS010000044.1, forward strand.
GAAGACCGGCGGCAGCCTCGACGCGGCCGCGGTGGCCGAGTCCGTGCGCCCCAGCGTCTTCCGGGTCACCACGAAATACGCCATCGGTACCGGCTTCGCGCTGGGCAAGGCCCCAGCGGGCGGCGGCACCAACCTGATCACCAACTACCACGTTGTCGCCGACGCCTACGAAAAGGGCGAGAAGGACGTCAACCTGGAGCGCACCGACCAGCGCTTCCCGGGCAAGATCGTCGAGGTCCACCCGGACAAGGACCTCGCCGTGCTGCACACCGACGAGGAGTTCGCCAAGCTCGCACCCGCCGCCGCGGTGCCGAAGGTCGGCGACCCGGTCCTCGTTATCGGCTCGCCGATGGGGCTCGAGGACACCGTCACCACGGGCGTCGTCAGCGCGTTCCGCACCCTCAACGGCGAGGCGCTGATGCAGTTCGACGCGGCCATCAACCCCGGCAACTCGGGCGGCCCCGTGTTCAACGCCAAGAAGGAGGTGGTGGGCGTCGCAACGCTGAAGGCCCAGCAGGCCGAGGGCATCGGCCTGGCCATTCCGATCTCCGTGGTCTGCGACACCGTCCCGTCCGTCTGCTGAGCAGACGCGAACGCACCACCGCCGACGCCCCCGGAAGCGCCGGTCGTACGACTCCCGCCGGGGCGCTGCCCAGCGGGGCCACCAGGAGGAAGAGAACATGACATACCCCGGCAACCCCCAGGGGAACCCGAACGACGGATACGCCTACCCCGACCAGAACGCGGCGCCCGGCGCGTACCCGCCGCCGCCCCAGCAGGCCCCGGTCAGCGGCTACCCCGCGGCGGCGCCGGTGTCGCCCTACGGTGAGCAGCCGCAGCAGCCGCCACAGCAGCAGTACGGCCAGCCGGGCCCGTCCTACGGTGAGCAGCCGCCGCAGTACGGCCAGCCCGGCCCGGCGTACGGCGAGCAGCCGCAGCAGTACGGCCAGCCCGTGCCGCCGCAGCCGCAGCCGACCCACGACCAGGGCACGTCCCAGCTGCCGATGTACGGCGGCGAGTCGTCCTACAGCCTGGACCCGTCGGTCTCGGCCCCGCCGACCGCGCCGATGCAGCAGCCGGCCCCGCCGATGTCCGCGCCGCCCATGTCGGGCCCGCCGATGTCTGGCCCGCCGGTCGCGTACGGCCCGGTCTCCAGCCCGCCCACCAGCGGCTTCCCCGGCCAGCCGATCGGCTACCCGCCGGTCGGGCCGCCGCCGAAGAAGCGCGGCATCGCGGTGCCGCTGCTGGCGAGCCTGCTGGCCCTCGCGGTCATCGCCGCCGGCGTGTTCGTCGGCCTGTACGTCGACAAGTCGAACAAGTTCGACCGGTCCGAGGCGACGTCGAACCAGCGCCAGGCCTCGCTCGACCAGACCAACAAGGACTTCGAGCAGACCAAGAAGGACCTGCAGGCCAAGGCCGACGAGCTGAGCAAGTCGCAGCAGGACCTGCGCGGCACCCAGGCCGACAGCACCGAGGCCAAGCGCCAGCGCGACGTCATCGGCCAGTGCCTGAAGCTGCTGCTGGAGGCCCTCGACGCCTCGGCCGCCGGCGACAAGACCACGACCCAGAACAAGATCAACGAGATGGACAAGCCCTGCAACGAGGCGCAGGTCATCCTCGGCATCTAACTCGGCAAAAGCGCCCCTTTCCGGAGGAAAGGGGCGCTTTGTCATGTGTGGAGAGCGGTCACGCCCGGCGGCGGCAGGCCGGCCGTCGAGGCGAGCAGCGCGCACCACGCGTGCACGTGGGCCTGCATGTCCTCGGTCGTGGGCGTCCACGAGGCCCGGATCTCCAGGTCGGCGGCGGCCGGCGGACCCGCCAGGTCACCGAAGCGCGTCGACATGGTCTGCGTGACCGTGCCGCCGATCGCCGTGTAGGCCGCGGCGTGCCCGTCGAGCGCGTCCACCAGCCAGCTCCACCCGACGCCGGGCAGCATCGGGTCGGTGGCCAGCTCGGCCTCGAGCTCGGCGGTCACGTACGTCACCAGCCGCATCGTGCCGTCCCAGGCATCGTGGCCGGCCGGGTCGTGCAGGAGGATCAGCCGGCCGGTGGCCACCTCGTCGCCGTGACGGAGCACGGTGCCGCTGATGGCGTGGGCGAAGGGGGCCAGCCGCTGCGGCGCCGGGACCTCCTCGAGGCTGATCTCCGGCCTGGTGGTCACGGCGCGCAAATCCTCCACCGCCCGGGTGAACGTGGGGGGAGTCGCGGTCGATGGCGCCATAACGGAAGACTAAGACCGAAACGCGCGCAAGGGGTGCCGCCGCGCCGCCCGTGCACAGTGAGTGAAACGATGGACCCGATGACGAAGCTGTTGTTGCGCGCCGCGCGGGGCGAGTCCGTGCCCCATGTCCCGGTCTGGTTCATGCGCCAGGCGGGCCGTTCCCTGCCCGAATATCGCGAGCTGCGGGCCGGCATCGGCATGCTCGAGTCCTGCCGCCGTCCCGACCTCGTCTGCGAGATCACGCTGCAGCCGGTGCGCCGGCACAAGGTCGACGCGGCGGTCCTGTACAGCGACATCGTCGTGCCGCTGCAGGCCGCCGGCATCGACCTGGACATCGTGCCCGGCACGGGCCCGGTGGTGGCCGCCCCCGTGCGCACGATGGCCGACGTCGCCGCGATCCGCCCGCTGGAGGCGTCCGGCGTCTCCTTCGTGGCCGAGTCGATCCGGCTGCTGCTGGCCGAGCTGGGGTCCACGGCCCTCATCGGCTTCGCCGGGGCGCCGTTCACGCTGGCCAGCTACCTCGTCGAGGGCGGGCCGTCGCGGCACCACGCGAAGACCAAGGCCCTGATGTACGGCGCCCCCGACGTCTGGCACGCCCTGTGCTCCCGCCTGGCCGAGATCACCCGGACGTTCCTGCAGGTGCAGATCGAGGCGGGGGTGGACGCCGTCCAGCTGTTCGACTCGTGGGCCGGGGCGCTGTCCGAGGCGGACTACCGCCGGTTCGTGCTCCCGCACTCGCGGGCGGTGCTCGACGGGCTCGACGGGTGTCCGCGGATCCACTTCGGCGTCGGTACCGGGGAGCTGCTCCCGGCCATGGCGGAGGCGGGCGCGGACGTGGTCGGCGTCGACTGGCGCACGCCGCTGGACGTGGCCGCGGGCCGGGTCCCGGGCAAGGCGCTGCAGGGCAACCTCGACCCGTGCACGCTGCTGGCCCCGTGGGAGGTCGTGGCGGCGGAGACGCGCCGCGTGCTGGCGGAGGGCGCGAAGGCCCCCGGCCACATCTTCAACCTCGGCCACGGCGTGCTGCCCGAGACCGATCCCGACATGCTGACGCGCCTGGTCGAGCTGGTGCACGGCGGTCAGTAGCCGGGCCTCCAGCGCGGCCAGCCGTGGTCGCCGGCCAGCTGCGACAGCCGCGAGCCGAGCATGAGCGCGGTGGCCGGCTCCGCGGACTGCAGGCGGTAGTGCACCTGCTCGGCGATCTCGGGGGCGCGGTACTCGGCGTGCTCGAGCAGCTGCAGCGTCACCGCCCACCAGTAGCGGTCCTCGTCCGTCGCGTGCGGTGCGCCGGCCCGGAACCAGTCGGCCAGCCCGTCGAGCAGGTCGTCGCCCACGCCGTCGGGGTCGGTGAGGCGCAGCGCCGCGCAGACCCGGGCGACCACGTCGTCGTCCCAGCCGGACAGGTGCCCGCGCACGAGGGTGTGCAGCGAGGCGTGCCCGAGCGCTCCGGCGGCGTCGATCTCGAGCGAGTACACGTTGTCGCGCGCCAGCCGCTCGTGCAGCACCGGCAGCACCTGCGCGTCGCGGCGGCGGGCCAGGCCCAGCAGCGCCTCGCAGCGCGTGTCGTCGTGCGGGTCGTCCAGGCGCGCGGCCAGCGCGTCGCGCACGGTCGCCGAGTCCACTTCGGACAGCTGGGTGCCGAGCGCGAAGCAGGCCCAGTCCCGCACGTCGGCGTCGCGGTCGGCGCTGAGCAGGATCAGGGCGTGGACGGTGTCGTCCGGCGGCGCCTCGCCGAGCACGCTCGGCAGGGCCTGGGCCACGGCCCGCCGCACGCCCGGGTCGGGGTGGCGGGCCAGCGGGAGCAGCAGGGGCAGCGCGGTGTCGTCGTAGCACCAGGCGACCGCGTCGGCGAGCTCGGCCGCGGACGTGGCGGGCGAGGCCAGCAGGCTCGCGATGCTGCCGGCGGTCGGCTCCGCGTCCTCCGTGCCGGGGAGCGGGCCCTCGAAGCCGCCGCGGCCCCGCAGGTCGGCCAGGTCGGCGATCATCTCGGCCAGGGGCGCCAGCTCGTCCAGGTCCGAGGGCTCCCGCGCCGCGGGGACGAAGAGCTCCGCCGAGCTGGGGCACAGCCCGGACACGTCGGCCGGGCCACCGGGGCGCGGGTCCGGCGGCTCATCCGGCACGGGTCGGGAGGACGCGAGGTCGCTCATCTCCGAGAGTGTGCGCGCCTTAGCGGAGATCTTCCAGGGGGGTTCGCCCCTCAGAAGGACAACACGGGGTGGACGATCACCCTAGTCGCTGACATATCGCCGCAGATGGGGAGCCGATCAGCGCCCGCGGCTCGACAACCGCAGCGAGGGCCAGGAGCCGTCCGCGGCCCAGCCGCCGTCCACCGACAGGGCGGCCCCGTTGACAAATCCGCTCTTGTCCGGATCCGCGAGGAAAGCGACGGCTCGGGCGATGTCGTCGGGCTGGGCGAAGCGGGCCATCGGGACGTGCTCGGTGATGTCGGTGTCGATGTAGGCGCCCGTGGCCTGGGACTCGTCGTCCATCTCGGTCTTGACCCAGCCCGGGCAGACGGCGTTCACGCGCACGCCCCGCCCGCCCCACTCCACCGCGAGCGTCCTGGTCAGCCCGATCAGGCCGTGCTTGCTGGCGTTGTACGCGACCCGGTCGGCCACGCCCATGAGGCCGGCCACCGAGGCGATGTTCACGATGGAGCCGGTGCCGCGCACGAGCATGCGCCGGCCGAAGGCCCGGCACAGCAGGAACGGGCCGGTCAGGTTCACGTCGATGACCTGGCGCCACTGGGCCGCCGTCGTCTCCTCCGCGGGCGCGATCGACGCGATGCCCGCGTTGTTGACCAGCACGTCGGCGCGGCCGTAGCGCGCCTCGACCTCGGTCGCGAACCGCTCCACGTCGTCTTCGTCGGCGACGTCGCCGACGAAGGAGAGCACGTCGAAGCCGGCGACCGGCTGCCGGTCGATGACGGCCAGGAGATAGCCCTCCCCGGCCAGGACCTCAGCGGTCCGGCGGCCGATGCCCTGCGCCGCCCCCGTGATCACTGCCACCCGTTGGTCACCCATGCCGCGACAATAGACTCCGGGTATGACAAAGCGCGTCGTGGTCGTCGGTGGGGGCATCGCCGGGCTCGCCGCGGCGCACCGGCTGCACACCCAGCGGCCGGACCTGGACGTCGTCCTGCTGGACCAGCGCGAGCGGCCGGGCGGAAAGCTGTCGACCGGCGCCCTCGCCGGGCACCCGGTGGAGCGCGGGGCCGAGTCGTTCCTGGTCGGCGGGCCCAGCGCGGCCGTGCAGCTGGCCCGCGAGGTCGGGCTCGGCGACGCGATCGTGCACCCGGGCGGGGCGAAGGCCGCCGTCGCGATCGGCGGGGTGCTGCAGGACCTGCCGGCCGGCACGCTGATGGGCATCCCGCTGCGGGGCCCCGAGGAGCCGCCGGGGCCGCGGCTGCTGCAGCCGGGCGAGGACGTGACCGTCGGCGCGCTCGTGCGGCCGCGGCGCGGGGACGACGTCGTCGACCACTACGTCGATCCGCTGCTCGGCGGGGTGTACGCCGGCCGCGCCGACCGGCTCTCGCTGCGCATGGCGCTGCCGGCCCTGGCTGCGGCGGCCGAGAACCACGCCACGCTGACCGGGGCCCTGGCCGAGGCGGCCGGGGCGGGCCGCCGGGAGCCGGGCGCGCCCGTGTTCGGCGCGATCGAGGGCGGCATGAGCCGGTTCGTCGACGCCATCGTGCGGACCCTCCCGGACGTGCGCACGAACGCGACCGTCCAGTCGATGCGGCGCGGCGGGCCGGGCTGGGAGCTCGACGTCCGCGTGGGCAAGGACAAGCGCGTCGAGGCGGCCGACGCGGTGGTGCTCGCCGTCCCGGCCGCGTCGGCGGCGCGCCTGCTCGACCAGGACAACCCGCTCGAGCTCGACTACGCCTCGATCGCCCTCGTCGCCCTGGCGCTGCCCGCCACCAAGCTGCCCGAGCTGTCGGGCTTCCTGGTGCCGGCGACCGAGGGCCTCGCGGTGAAGGCGGTCACGTTCTTCGACCGCAAGTGGCCGCACCTGCGCCGGCCCGGGCTCACGGTGCTGCGCGCGTCGGTCGGCCGGTACGGCGACGAGGCGCAGCTGCAGCGCACCGACGACGCGCTGGTCGACGTGGTGCGGGCCGAGGTCGCGCGGCTCATCGGCGTCGACGCGCTGCCCGAGCCGCTGGACCGGGGGGTGTACCGCTGGGGCGGCGCCCTGCCGCAGTACGCGCCGGGCCATCGCGACCGGGTCGCCGCCCTGCGCGCCGGGCTCGACGGGCAGCCCGCGATCGCGGTGGCGGGCGCGGCCTACGACGGCGTCGGGATCCCGGCGTGCATCACGTCCGGACGGGCCGCCGCGGAGTCCGTCCTCGCCAAGCTGGGAGACTGAGGGCATGACGAACCCGAACGCCGCACGCATCAAGGAGCTCAACGACACCATTCGGTACACCATGTGGTCCGTCTTCCGGCTGGCCACGCCCTACGGCGACCAGCACCGCGACGCCGCCGGGGTGTCGGCGTTCCTCACGGACCTCGCGGCCAAGGACGTGACGGTCCGCGGCACCTACGACGTGGCCGGCCTGCGCGCCGACGCCGACCTGATGATCTGGTGGCACGCGCCCAGCGCCGAGGCCCTCCAGGAGGCGTACTCCGGGTTCCGCCGCACCGACCTGGGCCGCCGCCTGGCCCCGGTGTGGTCGCAGATGGCCCTGCACCGCCCGGCCGAGTTCAACAAGAGCCACATCCCGGCGTTCCTCGCCGACGAGCACGCCCGCGAGTGGCTGTGCGTGTACCCCTTCGTCCGCTCCTACGAGTGGTACCTGCTGCCCGACGAGGAGCGCCGCGCGATGCTCGCCGAGCACGGCAAGCAGGCCCGCGGCTACCCCGACGTGCGGGCCAACACCGTGGCCAGCTTCGCCCTCGGCGACTACGAGTGGATGCTCGCCTTCGAGGCCGACGAGCTGCACCGGATCGTCGACCTCATGCGTGAGCTGCGCGCGTCGCGGGCCCGCCGCCACGTGCGCGAGGAGGTCCCGTTCTACACGGGCCGCCGCCGCGACATCGCGGATCTCGTAGCAAACCTTCCATAAAATATTGACATAACCCGTTCCAAGGTCCGAACCTGCTCATAGACGTTCGTGAAAGCCCAGGGCTGACGAAACGGCAGGTTGCGCATGTCCGGACTCCGGTGGTTCGCGGTCGCGGTGCTCGCCGCGGGCCTGCTGACAGCGATCAACACCCCCGCGGCGGCCGCCCCCGGCGACTTCTCGACCTCGTTCGAGGCCGGCGACCCGCAGCCCACCTGGTCGGACAGCGTCGAGCGCAGCTCGGGCGTCGGCGGGTACTGCTGCGGCCTGACGGGGATGGAGAGCGGCACGCGCACGGAGACGGCGCACACCGGCGCGAACGCGCTGATGTACTCCGGCTCCGACAACAACGCGACGACGAGCTACTCCTACAACCGCGTGTTCGACGTGGACATCGCGGTCGGGGCCGGCACCACGCTGTCGTACTGGGTGTTCCCGCAGAGCGGCGGCAACCTCGACGTGGCCGTGGACCTCGCGTTCACCGACGGCACCTACCTGCGCGACTCCGGGGCCGTCGACCAGCACGGCGTCCGGCTGCACCCGCAGTACCAGGGCAGCGGCTCGGTCCTGTCCTTCGACACCTGGAACTTCGTGACCTCGGACATCGGCGGCGCGGCGGCCGGCCGGACGATCGACCGCATCCTCATCGGCTACGACAAGCCCGAGGGCACCGGGACGTTCCGGGGGTACCTCGACGACCTGAGCATCACCGCCGGCACCCTGGCCGACTACGTGGACACCCGCCGCGGCTCCAACTCCGACCCGGGCTACTCGCACGGGAACACCTTCCCGGGCGCCACCGTGCCCAACGGGTTCAACTTCTGGACGCCGGTGACGAACGGCAACAGCGACAACTGGCTGTACCAGTGGAACGCGGCAACGGTGCAGGGCTTCGCCGTCAGCCACGAGCCCAGCCCGTGGATCGGCGACTACGGCCAGCTCCAGGTGATGCCGATGACCGGCGGCGTCAAGACGAGCCCGGACGCGCGCAAGTCCACCTTCAGCCACGCCAACGAGATCGCGCGGGCGCACTACTACTCGACGCGGCTGGACACGTACGGCATCACCGCCGAGATGGCCCCGACCGACCACGCCGGGGTCATGCGCTTCACCTTCCCGGCCGCGTCCGACTCGACGATCCTGTTCGACGTCATCGACAGCGCCGGCGGCTCGTTCGCCGTCGACACCGCCGCGCGGACCATCTCCGGGTACGCCGACCACCGCGGCCAGAAGCTCTACTTCTCCGCCACCGTCGACACCGCGATCGCCGCGTCGGGCACCGGCGGCACCGGCTGGGTCCGCTTCGCCACGACCGCGAACCAGGCCGTGACCCTGCGCATCGGCACCTCGTGGATCAGCGTCGCCCAGGCCGCGGCGAACCTGGGCCAGGAGGTCGGGGCGAAGACGCTCGACACGGTGAAGGCCGAGGCGCGGGCGCAGTGGGACGCGGTGCTCGGCCGGGTGCGGCTCGAGGGCGCGACGAACGCGCAGCTGGTGACGTTCTACTCGAACCTGTACCGGGCGAACATGTACCCGAACAACCGCGCCGAGATGGTGGGCGGAGTGCGCCGGCACTTCAGCCCGTACGACAACCAGCTCCACGACGGGCAGATGTACGTCAACAACGGCTTCTGGGACACCTCGCGGGCCGAGTGGCCGCTCATGACGCTGCTGGCCCCCACCCGCACCGGCCAGATGCTCGACGGCTTCGTCAACGCCTACAAGGAGAGCGGCTGGACCCCGCGCTGGTCGGGGCCCGGCAACGTCGGGGCGATGGTCGGCTCCAACCAGGACCTGGCCTTCGCCGACGCCTACGTCAAGGGCGTGCGGAACTTCGACTACAACGCGGCGTACGCCTCGATGGTGAAGAATGCGATGGTCTACTCGAGCTGGGACCCGAACGGCCGCCAGGGCATCGAGGTCTCCACGTTCAAGGGCTACGTGCCCACCGACGTGCGCAACGAGTCCGCGTCGTGGACGCTCGAGGACGCCAACAACGACTTCGGCATCTTCCAGCTGGCCACGGCCCTGGGCAAGGGCGAGGACGCGGCGTACTTCCGCAACCGGGCGCTGGACTACGTGAACCTGTACTCGCCCGGCGTGGGCATGTTCCGCGGGAAGCAGAGCAACGGCGCCTGGCGTACCGGCGACGCCGACTTCCGGGCGAACCTCTGGGGCTGCGAGTTCACCGAGGGTGCGCCCTGGCACTACGCGATGGGCGCCCCGCAGGACCCGCAGGGCCTGGCCAACCTCTACGGCGGCCGGGCGCAGCTGGCGGCGAAGATCGACGCGGTGCTCGCCGCGCCGCGCGACTACCTCACCGGCTGCTACGGCGGGGTCATCCACGAGATGCGCGAGGCCTACGACGGCGACATGGGGCAGTACGCGCACGCCAACGAGCCCATCCACCACATGCTCTACATGTACAACTACGCCGGTACCCCCGCGAAGACCCAGAACCAGGTGCGCACCGTGCTCACCCGGCTCTACGACTCCGGGGCCGGCACCGGCAACGGCTACCTCGGCGACGAGGACAACGGCGAGATGTCGGCGTGGTACGTCTTCAGCGCGCTCGGCTTCTACCCGGCCCGGATGGGCAGCACCGACTACACCATCGGCGCGCCGCTGCTGCCCAAGGCGACGATCACGCTGGAGAGCGGCCGGACCCTGACGGTGAACGCCCCCGGGGTCAGCGACACGAACCGGTACATCCAGAGCGCCACGCTCAACGGCGTGCCGTACACCCGCAACTACCTCACCCACGCGGACCTGACGGCCGGCGGCACCCTGACGTTCACGATGGGCCCGAGCCCGTCGTCGTGGGGGACCGGCGCGGCCGACATCCCGCCGTCGCTGACCTCCGGCGCCGCCGCGCCCGCGCGCCTCACCGACCGGGCCACGGGCGGCACGCTGACCGTCAGCGGCGAGAACGGCCCCGGCGAGGCCCGGGACAAGCTCACCGACGACACCTCGCTGACGAAGTGGCTCACGTTCGCGGCCACGGCCACCCTCACCGACCAGCTCGCCGGGGCGGCGGCGGTGCGGCAGTACACGCTGACGAGCGCGGACGACTTCCCGGCCCGGGACCCGAAGAGCTGGACGCTGCAGGGCTCCGACGACGGGGTGACCTGGACGACGGTGGACTCCCGCAGCGACGTGGACTTCGGCGACCGCCGCGAGACGCGGGCGTTCGTGGTCGGCGGCGGCGGCTCCTATTCGCGGTACCGGCTCCAGATCACGGCCAACCACGGCGCCGCCGAGACCCAGCTCGCCGAGTGGCAGCTCATTGCATGATGTTCGACCAGCCCGACCACACCGAGCCCGCGCAGCCAGAGCTGGGTGACGAGGTTGCCGTCGGACACGTCCTTGTCGTAGTTGCCGGCCTGGCCGTTCTCGGGCGACGTCCAGCGGGTACGAGGCGAACTGGGTGGTGCTGCCGACGCACTGGTTCCACCAGTTCGCCGCGGTGTAGATCATCGCCTTGCGGCGGATGCGCGCCTGCACCTGGTCAAGGAACGCCTGGATCCAGGCGCGCATCGCGGTCTGGAAGTACGGCCACTCGAGGTCGACGAAGGGCACCAGCGTCTTCGAGTCGTGCTATGTCCGTGTTTTACCGCGGAACAGCAGGGCCGCACCGACCATCGCGACGAGCATGATGCCCACGCACCAGGCCACCGCGCGCCACGGCGCGTCCCCGACCGGCTGGTCGAGCAGCAGCCCGCGCAGGCTCTCGGTGATCGGGGTGACCGGCTGGTTGCCCGCGAAGCCGCGCAGCCACGACGGCATCGTGCCGATCGGGACGAAGGCGCTGCTGGCGTACGGCAGGAACGTGATGCCAAACGTGTAGCCGCTCGCGCTCTCCGGCGAGCCGGCCAGCAGGCCCATGCAGGCCGACAGCCACGAGACCGCGGCGATGGTCAGCAGCAGGATGCCCAGCGCGGCCAGCCACTGCCCGAGGTCGGCGTGCGGCCGGAAGCCGAGCGCGAAGGCGACCCCGAGCACCAGTGCGCTGGCCACGACGTTGCGGGCCAGGCTGGCCACGACGTGGCCGGAGAGCACCGCGGCGCCGCCCACGTCGAGCGAGCGCAGCCGGTCGACGATCCCGCCCTGCAGGTCGTTGGCGACCGAGACGGCGGTCATCGCCGAGCCGAACGACACGCACAGCAGCATGACGCCGGGCACGACGTAGGTGACGTACTCGGTGCCGGTCTGGATCGCGCCGCCGAAGAGGTAGACGAAGACGACCATGAGCATGACCGGCAGGGCGATGGACATGATCAGGGCCTCGACGTTGCGCCGGCCGAGGCGCAGGGAGCGCCCGCCGAGCACGGTCCACTGCGTGATCGCGGTACTAGACACCGGCGTACTCCTTGCGGGACGTGAGGGACAGGAAGACGTCGTCGAGCGTCGCGCTGTGCAGGGAGAACCGGCGCACCCCCGAGCCCGCCGGGTCGATCTCGTCGAGCACCGAGCGCACGTGCGCGGCGCTGCCGTCGGTGGTGACGCCGAGGGTCAGCCTCGCGTCGTCGCGCTGGACGACGCGGGCGCCGAGCCGGGCCGCGGCCGCGTCGTAGCGCGCGCGGTCGGCCAGGTCGAGGTCGAGGCGCTGGTCGCCGAAGCGGCGCTTGAGCTCGGCCGGGCTGCCGTCGGCGACCACGCGGCCGTGGTCGACGACGGCGATGCGGGCCGCGAGGCGGTCGGCCTCCTCGAGGTGCTGCGTGGTCAGGAAGACCGTGCGGCCCGCATCGACGAGCCCGTCCACCACCTCCCACATGGCCTGGCGGCTGGTCAGGTCGAGGCCGGTGGTCGGCTCGTCCAGGAAGATGACCTCGGCCGGGCCGGCCAGGCCGGCGGCGAGGTCGAGGCGGCGGCGCATGCCGCCCGAGTACTGCCCGGCCCGCCGGTGCGCGGCCGCGGTCAGGTCGAAGCGCGCGAGCAGCTCGTCCGCGCGGACGCGCGCGTCGCGCCGGGACAGGCCCGAGAGCCGGCCCATCATGCGCAGGTTCTCCGCCCCGGTCTGCAGCTCGTCGACCGCGGCGTACTGCCCGGTGAGGCTTATCGCGCGGCGCACCCGCGCGCGGTCGCGGACCACGTCGTGACCGGCGACCCGGGCGCTGCCCCCGTCGGGACGGGTCAGCGTGGCGAGGATGCGCACCGTGGTGGTCTTACCGGCGCCGTTCGGCCCGAGCAGGCAGAACACCGTGCCGGCGGGCACCCGCAGGTCGACGCCGGTGAGCACGCCGACCTTGCCGTAGGACTTCGTGAGGCCGGTCGCCTCGATTGCGTATGCGGTACGCTCTTCTGCGTATGCCGTACGTTCCATGCGTACGTTATACGCAGAAGTAGAATGTCGAGTCAATGAGCGAACAGGAAAACGGCATACCCAACTCGCTGGCGCTGGCCTGGGGTCTGCGTGAGCGCCCGGGCAAGGGGCCGAAGCCCGGGCTGACCCTCGACCGGATCGTCGCCGCGGGGGTGAAGATCGCCGCGGCCGAGGGCCTCGGCGCGGTCTCGATGAGCCGGGTCGCGAGCGAGCTCGGTGCCGCGACGATGTCGCTGTACCGGTACGTCTCGGCCAAGCACGAGCTGCTCGACCTCATGGTCGACGCGGCCATGGGCCTGCCCCCGGAGCCGGAGCCCGGGCTGGGCTGGCGGGCCGGCCTGCGCGGGTTCGCCGACAGCTACCTCGGCCTGCTGCGCAGCCAGCCGTGGGTGCTGCGGGTGCCGATCAACACCCCGCCGATCACGCCCAACCAGATCGCCTGGATGAACCACGGGCTGGCGGTCATGCGGGACACGAACCTGCGCCACGACGAGCGGCTCTCCACGATCATGATGGTCAGCGGCATCGCCCGGAACTGGGCGCTGACCACCGCCGACATCGACGCGGCGGCCAAGTCCCAGGGCGGCACGACCGAGCAGGCGATGTACGAGTACGGCCGGCTGCTGCACCTGCTGGCCGACCCGGTGCGCTTCCCCGCCGTCGGCGAGCTGCTGCGGTCGCGGATCCTGGAGACCTCGCAGTCCCGGCCCGACGACGACTTCGAGTTCGGCGTCGAGCGGTTCCTGGACGGCCTCGAGGCGCTGATGAGCACCCGAAAATAGCCTTTCGGGTGGTTTTCCCCCGCTCGTCGGACGTTGCATACGTTGCGACAGGCATCTCGGGAGAGCGGAGCGTGGCGGGTGACAGCAACGGTCGACTCCCGGCTCGCGCCGCCGGGCTGGCGCTGCTCGTGCTCGCCTGAGCCCGGCATGCTCAGCCCCGACGCCGACTCGCCGTTCCACCTCGCGCTCATCGGCGACGCCAAGCACCACATACCGCTGAACCCGTTCCTGCGCAGCTTCGACCTCGACCGGGAGCTCGTCGCCGACTTCGGCTGCGGCACCCACCGCCGCGACGAGCGGGTCGTCTGCATGGACGGCGGCTCGTACGGCAATGTCGACATCGTCGCCGACCTGCGCCGCCTGCCGCTGGCCGGCGACAGCCTGGCCGGCGGGATCAGCATCGCCGTCCTGCGCCGCCTGCCGCTGGCCGGCGACAGCCTGGCCGGCGGGATCAGCATCGCCGTGCTCGAGCACGTGCCGGACCCGGCCGTGCACATCGCCGAGATGCACCGCGTGCTACGCCCGGGCGGCCGGATGCTCGTGTTCGTGCCGTTCATGCAGCCGTTCCACGCCTCGCCGTACGACTTCCAGCGGTACACGGAGGTACACCATCCGATGGCATCTGCGGCGGCGAGCGGGTTCGTGATCGAGGTCCGCAAGGCCGCTTGATAGAACTGCAGCATGGAAGATCTGCGCTCGCGACGACTGTTCGGCGGGGCCGTGGTGGCTCCCGGCGATCTCACCTCCAGCCCGTACCGGGTCGACCGCGACCGGATCGTCGCCTCGCCGTTCTTCGCCCGCCTCGCCGGCGTCACCCAGGTCATCAGCCCCGGCGGCTCCGGGCTGCTGGTGCACAACCGGCTCACGCACAGCCTGAAGGTGGCAAGCGTCGCCCGCGGCATCGTCGAGCAGCTCGGCTCCTCGGTGGAGGCGCAGGCGCTGCTGGACAAGCTCGGCGGCTGCGACCCCGACGTCGTCGAGGCGGCCGCGCTCGCCCACGACCTCGGCCACCCGCCGTTCGGGCACCTCGGCGAGCACGTGCTGGACCGGCTCGCCCGGGAGCGGCTCGGGCTGCCCGACGGGTTCGAGGGCAACGCCCAGTCGTACCGCATCGTCACCAGCACCCAGGTGCGCGGCGCGGCGATCGGGCTGGACCTCACCGCGGCGGTGCGCGCGGCGCTGCTGAAATACCCGTGGACCCGGCGCACGTACCCGGACCCGCACCCGATGCACATGAACCCGACGCCGCGCGGCGCCGGCGGCGACCCCGCGGTCGGATCGGGCAAGTTCGGCGCGTACGTCACCGAGCTCGCCGACGTCCGCCAGGCCCGCGCCCCGTTCGCCGGCCGCCTCGCCGACTGGCAGCAGACGGCCGAGGCGTCCGTCATGGACACCGCCGACGACATCGCCTACGCCATCCACGACCTCGAGGACTTCCACCGCGTCGGCGTGCTCCAGCAGGGCGCTGTCGCGGCCGAGCTCGTCGCCTGGCTGCGCGACGCCGACGACCTGCGCGCCCTCGGCGACGTGCAGCTGCGCGCCACCGGCCGCCGCCCGGGCCGCTCGGTCGAGGCGCTGCGCCGCCGGCTGCGGGAGAAGGACGACTGGATCTGCGACGACGAGGCGTTCGCGGCCGCCGTCGCCCACGTGCGCACCGAGCTCGCCGACGGGCTGCTCGCCGCGCCCTTCGACGGCTCCATCGACGCCGAGCAGGCGGTGGCCCGGTTCTCGGCCCGCTGGACGCGCCGGCTCATCGACGCCGTCCACGTGCGGCCCGACCCGCCGGTGCGCTCCGGGCACATCCTGCTCGCGCCCGCGCAGTGGCACGAGGTGCAGGTGCTCAAGTTCATCCACCACCGGTTCGTGCTCGAGCGGCCCGACCTGGCCCTGCACCAGCGCGGGCAGGCGCGGCTGCTGTCCAGCCTGGTGGAGGCGCTGCACGCGTGGCTGACCGACCCGGGGGAGGAGGCGCGGCTGCCGCGGCGGCTGCACGACCTGGTCGAGCTGGCCGAGGCCGAGACCGCCGGGCTCTCGCCCTCCGACTACGGCCTGGAGCGCCTCGACGTGGTCGCCATGGCGCGCGGCCGGGCGATCGTGGACTTCGTGGCCGCGCTCACGGACGGGCAGGCGGTGGGGCTGCTGGAGGCGCTGTCGGGCCGTTCGCGGCAGCTGTGGACGGACGCCTTCGTATTGTGAATCTCATGCTTCGACTGCGACCGATGACCCAGGACGAGCTCGACGCCCGGCTCCCCGTGCTCCAGCGGGAATATGCGGAGGACGAGCTGCGCTCCGGCCGCGACACGCCCGAGACCGTGCACGCCAACGTCGCGGCGCTGCTGGAGCGGCTCCTGCCCGAAGGCGCCTCCAGCCCCGGGCAGCTGCTGTTCAGCGGGGTCGACGAGGCCGGGGTGGTGGTGGGGTACATCTGGCTCGGCCTGCCGACGGACGAGCGCGCACAGGCGTGGGTGTACGACGTGCAGGTCGACGAGCCCTTCCGCCGCCGCGGCCACGGGCGGGCGCTCATGCTCGCCGCCGAGGACGTGCTGCGCTCGCGCGGGATCGGGGCGCTCGGGCTCAACGTGTTCGGGCACAACCCGGGGGCGCGGCAGCTGTACGAGTCGCTCGGGTACGAGATCAAGTCGCTCTCGATGGCGAAGGACCTGGCGTGACGACGCGGCTGGTCGTCATCGGCGGGGACGCGGGCGGGATGAGCGCGGCGTCGCAGGCGCGGCGGCGGCGGCCGGCCTCGGACCTGCAGATCGTGGCCTTCGAGCGCGGGCAGCACGTGTCGTACTCGGCCTGTGGCATCCCCTACCTCGTGGCCGGGGACGTCGCTGCCCCGGACGCTCTGGTGGCGCGGCATCCGGCGGAGTTCGCTCGGATGGAGATCGATGTGCGCTTGTCGTCGTTCGTCACTTCGATCGATGTTGACCAGCGATTTATTAGTGTCAGGTCGGATTCGTCCGAATATCGCGAGCCCTTCGACCAGCTCGTGATCGCCACCGGGGGCGTGCCCGCGCGGCCCGACGTGCCCGGCGCGGACTCCGCCGGCATCCACGGGGTGCAGACGCTCGAGGACGGGATTCGGCTGCTCGGGTACCTCGACCGCCACTCGCCGCGCCGCGCGGTGGTGGTCGGCGGCGGGTACATCGGCCTGGAGATGGCCGAGGCGATGCTCCGGCACGGGCTCGAGGTCGTGCTGGTCGACGCGGCCGACCAGCCGATGCGCACCCTCGACCCCGACATGGGCGGGCTCGTCGCCGACGCGCTGCGGGCCGAGGGCGTGACCCTGCGCCTCGGCGAGCGGCTCGAGGGCTTCGCGAGCCGGGCGGGCCGGGTCATCTCGGTGCACACCGACGCCGGCGAGATCCCGGCCGATCTGGTGATCCTCGGCCTCGGTACCCGCCCGAACAGCGACCTCGCCCGGTCCGCGGGCATCGAGATCGGCGCGACCGGGGGCATCCGCACCGACCGGCGGATGCGGACCTCGGCGGACGGGGTCTGGGCGGCCGGGGACTGCGTCGAGACGTTCCACCGGGTCTCGCAGCGGCCGGTGGCGATCGCGCTCGGCACGCACGCCAACAAGCAGGGCCGGGCCGTGGGGATCAACATCGGGGGCGGTTACGCGACGTTCCCGGGCGTCGTCGGTACCGCCGTATCGAAGCTCTGCAACACGGAGGTGGCCCGCACCGGGCTGTCCACCGCCGAGGCCGCGGGCGCCGGCTTCGCCGCGTTCAGCGTGGTCACCGAGTCGACGACCCGCGCGGGCTACTTCCCGGGCGCACGCCAGATCAAAACCAAGATCATCGCCGAACGTACGTCGGGCCGGCTGCTCGGCGCCCAGATCGTCGGCGAGGAGGGCGCGGCCAAGCGGATCGACGCGCTTGCGGTGGCCCTCTGGAACGGGATGACCGTCGAGGAGATGACCTCGCTGGACCTTTCCTACGCGCCGCCGTTCGCGCCGGTGTGGGACCCGGTGCTGATCGCCGCGCGGAAGGCGGCGGAGGCGCTAGGTTCCTTCTCGTGATCTCTTCGTTCGCCGACCTGTCGACAATCGACCTGTACCGGATCCTCAAGCTGCGCTGCGACGTCTTCGTGGTGGAGCAGCACTGCCCGTATCCGGAGCTGGACGGGCGGGACACGGAGCCGGAGACGCTGCACCTGTGGCTGGAGGCCCCGGACGGCTCGATCGCGGCGTATCTGCGGGTGCTCGCGGAGCCGGACGGCTCGGCCCGCATCGGCCGGGTGGTCACCGCGCCCGCCGCGCGGGGTCAGGGCCTGGCCGGCAAGCTGCTCGCGGCGGCCCTGGACCAGATCGGCCCGGGCCGCGCGGCGGTGCTCGACGCCCAGACCGTCGCGACCGGGCTCTATTCGCGCTTCGGCTTCACGGTGACCGGGCCGGCTTACGACGACGACGGCATCGAGCACGTGCCGATGCTCAGGCCTTCGGCTGCAGCTTGATCGACAGGGAGTTCACGCAGTGCCGCGTGTTCTTCTCCGTCATGCGCTCGCCTCGGAACACGTGCCCGAGGTGGGAGTCGCACCGGGCGCACCGGATCTCGGTGCGCACCATGCCGTGGCTGCTGTCCTCGATCTCCTTGACGGTGCCGGGGATGGCGTCGTCAAAGCTCGGCCAGCCGCAGTGCGAGTCGAACTTGGTGTCGCTGTCGAACAGTTGCGCGCCGCAGGCCCGGCAGTGGTACGTGCCCTCGGTCTTCGTGTTCACATATTCCCCGCTGAACGGCGCCTCGGTGCCGGCGAGCCGCAGCACGCGGAACTCGTCCGGGGTGAGCCGCGCGCGCCATTCGGTGTCGCTCGTGGGCAGGGTGACGAGTGGCTCAGTCATGCCTCAAAGGTAGGCCGCACCTCCCGCACCGACCATTACGGGCTGCGAACTTCATGCCGGTACGCCGAATCATCCCCGGACCTGGCTCGTTGGCCCCACGAAAGCCCACGATTCGGACTTTTGTGGCGTAACCGGCGATCGGGTGCCTGGACCGCGTAACCGCCGGCGCGCCGCCGACGACGAGGAAGTGCAGGGCGTTTCGGGACGCCGGCCGCGGCCGCAGCCGTCCCGCCGCATGCGCTGATCTGCGGCCCGGGCGCGCGGCGGGAGACGGGCGTCGGGTTCTTTGTCGGGGCCGGCATCGTTCGGGTCGAGCCGGCCTCGGCGGTGCGCTCGGGTTGGGCTCGGCCGCGTGGCCGGGTTGCCGCGGCGCGGGTGGGGTGGGCGCGGCTTGGTGGCCGCGCGCGGGGCGGGTGCGGCGTAAGGTCCTTGGCATGGCCGATGCGCTGGAGGTCGAGGTCGCGGGGCGGCCTGTGCGGCTCACGAGTCCGGATCGGGTGGTGTTTCCCGAGCGGGGGTTCACCAAGCGGGACGTGTTCGAGTACTACCTTGCCGTCGGTGACGGGATCATGCGCGCCCTGGGGGAGAGGCCCACCACGCTGCAGCGCTTCCCCGAGGGGATCGACGGCGAGGCGTTCTTCCAGAAGCGGGTGCCGGCTCGTGGGGTACCACCGTGGATTGAAACAGCGCAGATCGCTTTCCCCAGCGGGCGCAAGGCCGACGAGCTCTGCCCGGCCGACCTCGCGCACGTCGCGTGGGCGGCCCAGATGGGCACCATCGTGTTCCACCCCTGGCCGGTGCGGAAGGCGCACGTGGACCACCCCGACGAGCTGCGCATCGACCTCGACCCCCAGCCCGGCACCGACTTCCGCAACGCGGCCGAGGCCGCGGGCGTGCTCAAGACCGTGCTCGACGAGCTCGGTCTCACGGGCTGGCCGAAGACCTCCGGCGGCCGCGGCCTGCACGTGTACGTCCGGATCAAGCCCCAATGGACCTTCGTCGAGGCCCGCCGCGCGGTGATCGCCCTGGCCCGCGAGGTCGAACGCCGCGCACCCGACCGGGCGACCACCAGGTGGTGGAAGGAGGAACGCGGCGAGCGCGTGTTCATCGACTTCAACCAGATGGCCCGCGACCGCACGATCGCCTGCGCGTACTCCCTGCGCGCCAACCCCCGCGCGACCGCCTCCACACCGCTGCGCTGGGACGAGCTCGGTTCGGTCGAGCCGGACGACTTCGACCTGCGCACGGTACCGGCCCGCATCGCCGAGATCGGCGACCCGCACGCCGGCATCGACGACGTGGCCCACGACATTTCCGAGCTGCTCGACTGGTCCGCGCGAGACGCGACGAACGGCGAGGGCGACATGCCGTACCCGCCCGAGTACCCGAAAATGGACGGCGAGCCCATGCGGGTCCAGCCCAGCCGGGCGCGCAAACAGGAGTCTTGACCGGTCGCCGTTGGCGCTTCTGTGGCCGCGGGTCGGGCTTGATCGGGAGCTACGAGGCTTCGCATCCGGCTTCGACCAGGGCGGCCTCGGGCCGGGTTTCGACCTCGCCGCGCGGGGCCGGAGGTGCGACCGGGAGCATGAGCCGCCTCGTGCTGGGGCGTCGATCGGCTCGGGTGCGGTGGTGGCGTGCTGGTCCGCCGTGGCACGAGTGCCGGCTTACTTGGACTTTGGGGCTGTCCAACGACGCTCGGCCGATGGTGGCGGGAGCTTGCGCTCCCGCAACGTGTAAGCGTGGTCCCGGTTCGTTGTTGCGCACGGTTATTCCTCTAGGCCGCGTTTCACCGGCGGGTTCGTGCGGGTCGTCATTCGGTGGTCCCGGATTTGTGCGCTATATGAAGTGGGGCGGCGGGTTTCGGGAGTCGGTTGGGATAATTGATGGGTGGTGGGGCAGATATCGTTGTTCAGTCGGGCGCAAGTGGCTTCTATGCGGGATCGGACTCGGGCGCGGAATTGGTCGCCTTCTCGGGATGCGTTTCGGCGGGAGCATGCGGAGCGTCGTTACTGGGGGCTGCGGCGGCGGTATGCGGAGAAGCTTCGGCGGGAGTATGGCAGTGAGGCGGCTGGGTATGCGAGCTTTGCGCGGCGGGCGGCGGAGGCGAAGGCAGGCTACGAGCAGCGGGCTGCGGCTGCGGCTGCGGCTGCGGCTGCGGCTGCTGTTGCTGTTGCGTCAGGCGGGTCGGTTTCGTCGGTTGAGCAGGTCGAGCGGTCGGTCTCGCCGGCTGCGCTGGTTGAGCAGCCCGAATGTCCCGTCCCGCCGGTTCCGTCGGCTGCTCGGGCCGCATGTGCGGTTCCGCCCGTTGCCCAGGCTGCGTGTGCGGTCTCGCGGGTTGCGCCGGTCGTAAGGGCCGCGTGTGCGGTCCCGTCGGTCCCGTCGGTCCCGCCCGTTCCGCCCGTTCCGCCCGTTCCGCCCGTTCCGCCGGTCCCGCCGGTCCCGCCAGTTGAGCAGCCCGGATGCCCAGTCCTGCCGGTTCCGTCGGCTGGGTTGGAAGGGTGTCCGGTCCCGCCGGTTGAGCAGGTCGGACTTCCTGTTCCGGCGGATCGACACCCCATTGAACTCGGCATCATCGACAATGACGGCGATCCCGCGCCACAGCAAAGTATGGACAGCGACGAACGGCCCGGCGATGCGCATTCACCCCGCGCTGCACTGCCATCACGATCGTGTCGGCATGACGGTTCGCCAAGATGCGGAATTTACGATCAGGGCCCGCGCCGGCGGATCCGTCGAGGCCCACGAAAATCGGCGTCAGTCGACCACTATTCCAACGGGCCGCCAGTCCCAAATCGTCGGTTGCTGATTAAGAAGGTGTTCTACTGAAAGCGCCTACGCCTCGGTTCGCGCCCCGGTGACGCGCGTTCTGGCTACGTCTTGCGCGGAGCGACACTGCACGCTCGGCGCAATGTGGTTCTGTCGCAGGGTGCTGGTCGCGTCGGTTGGGCGGTGCGTCGGCGCCGAGACCGGTGCGCTGCGGAGTGCTTTTGTTCGGCCCTGGCGGTGGAGGTCAGAGGTCGGGTCGCTCGGCGGCCAGAAGCCGAGCGGTGGGGTAGCCGTGCGGTGGGTGGGGCAGGCGAGTGGTGGGTCGGGCACCGTGTGGCCGCGCGGTGGGCAGCGAGCGGTGGGGCAGCCGCGCGGTGGGTCGGGCACCGTGGCCGCGGTGGGCAGCGAGCGGCGCGGTGGGTGGGGCGGGCGCGTGGCGGGTCGGGCACCGTGCGGGCGAGTGGCGGGTCGGCACCGTACGGCCGCGTGGTGGGTCGGGCACCGTGTGGCCGCGCGGTGGGCAGCGAGCGGTGGGTGGGGCGGGCGAGCGGTGGGGCAGCCCGCGCGGTGGGTCGGGCACCGTGTGGCCGCGCGGTGGGGCAGCCGAGCGGCGGGCGGCCGGGCGGTGGCGGCCGGGCGGTGGGTGGGTTCCTGGGTTGGCGCTGGCGCTACTTTTCGCAGGTTGTGCCTGTTGGGGGGACCTTTAGGTCGATCAGGTAGCGGTTTACGGCGTCGATTATGCAGCCCGTCTGGGGGTAGGCGGTGTGGCCCTCGCCCTTCCAAGTTACCAAGGTGCCCACGCCCAGCATTTTGGCCAAGGCTGGGGCCTGCTCGTACGGGGTGGCGGGGTCGCCCAGGGTGCCGATTACCACGATGGGAGCTGAGCCCGTTGCTGCGCCCGTTGGGTAGGGGTCGCGCTTGCCCGGCCACTGGGCGCAGATCAGGTTCAGGGCCAGGGGGCCGCCGAACAGCGGGTACTTCTGGCGCCACTGGCCCTGCAGGGTTCGGTCCTGCTCGACCGTCGGGGTGTTGTCGGAGTCGGCGCAGTTGATCGCGGAGTTGGCGTCGAACATGTTCGAGTAGTGGCCGTCCGGGCCGCGCTCGGCGTAGGCGTCGGCGAGCTGGAACATCTTGGCCGGCTTGCCGTTGCGCAGGTCGTCCATGGCCTGGGCGAGCAGGCGCCAGGACGACTCGCTGTACAGCGAGGACACGACGGCGGTGAAGACCCAGCCCGACGTCGCCTTGCGGCCGCCGGCGCCCTGGGCGGGGTTGGCGCGCGCGTCGGCGATGGCCTTCATGACCACGCCGCGCGCGTCGGGGCCGATCGGGCACGACGACGCGTTGCTCGCGCACCACTTGCTGAAGTTCGTGAAGGCCAGCTCGAAGCCGGCCGCCTGCTTCTCCGCGGCCTGCTGCATCGACAGGGTCGGGTCGACGGCGCCGTCGAGGACGAAGGCGCGGACGTTCTTCGGGAACAGCTGGGCGTACACCGCGCCGAGCAGCGTCCCGTAGCTGTACCCGAGGTAGGTCAGCTGCGCCTCGCCGACGGAGGCCCGCAGCGCGTCGAGGTCGCGGGCGGTCTGCTCGGTGGAGAACAGCGGCAGCTGGTCGCCGAGCTTGTCGCCGCAGCTCTGCGCCAGCTTGCGGGTCAGGCTGACCGTGGTCTGGTAGCCCTGGTCGCTGACCGGGTCGGGGTCGATGCCGAAGTTCTGGTCGAGGTCGGCGTCGGAGAAGCACTTGACCGGCGAGGAGCGTCCGACGCCGCGCGGGTCGAAGCCGATGATGTCGAAGCGGCGCACGATCTCGGCCGGCAGGTAGACCGAGCGGTAGACCCCGTAGTCGAAACCGGACCCGCCCGGGCCGCCCGGGTTGATGAACAGCGAGCCGACCCGGTCGCGCTGGGAGGTGGAGCGGCCGCGGACCATGGCGATGTCGTACGTCCCCGAGTCCTTCGGGTTGTTCCAGTCCCGCGGCACCTTCACGGTCGCGCAGGTGAACTCCACGTTCTGCGGCGGGGTCGGGAACACCCCCTTGTAGGCGTCCGGGCACGCCTTCCAGTCCGCGGCCGGGATGTCGAGGCCGCCGGACTTGTTCGCGGCGCCGCCGCCCGACGCGCCGGTCGACGGCTTGGCGAGCGGGCGGCCCGAGGTCGGGGTGGTGAACTGCGTGCCCGACGTGCACCCCGCGGCGAGCGCGGCCACCAGCAGGAACGGCAGGAACCGGCGAAGACGCGTCACGGACGGCCCGCCAGGACGGACTCGACGTCGAAGCGGATGGGGCGCTCCAGCTGCTCGTAGGTGCAGGAGCCGGGGTCGCGGTCGGGCCGCCAGCGCTTGAACTGGGCGGTGTGGCGGAAGCGGTCGCCCTCCATGGCGTCGTAGCCGACCTCGACCACGAGCTCAGGCCGGAGCGGCACGAACGACAGGTCCTTCTTGCCCGTCCAGCGGCTCACCCCGCCCGGGAGGCGCGTCGCGGCGTCGCCGGCCGGGACCGACTCGAGGCTCTGCGCGGCGCTGCCCGGGATCTGGCCGGCCCAGTTCCACGGGTGGTCGACGACGTTCTCGCGGTATTGCGCGAGCTCCTCGACGAGCTCCGCCCGGCGTTCGCGGGTGAAGGAGGCAGCGACCCCGACGTGGTGCAGGCGCCCGTCGTCGTCGTAGAGCCCCAGCAGCAGCGATCCCACGATCGGCCCGTCCTTGTGCCAGCGGAACCCGGCCACGACGGCGTCCGCCGTGCGGGAGTGTTTGATCTTGAACATGGTGCGCTTGCCCGGCTCGTAGAACCCGTCGGCCGGCTTGGCGACGACCCCGTCGAGGCCGGCGCCCTCGAAGCGCTCGAACCAGTCCTGGGCCACCGCGATGTCGGTCGTCACCGGGGTGACGTGCATCGGGGGCTTGACGTCGCCAAGGGCCTCGGCGAGGCGGGCGCGGCGCACGGAATACCCCTGCTCGACCAGCGCCTCGTCACCCAGCGCGAGCAGGTCGAAGGCGACGAACGAGGCCGGCGTCTGCTCGGCGAGCAGCTTCACCCGGGAGGCGGCGGGGTGGATGCGCTGGCCCAGCAGCTCGAAGTCGAGCTTCGGCTCGCCCGAGCCGCGGCGGATGACGATGATCTCGCCGTCGACCACGCAGCGGGGCGGCAGCTGGGCGCGGACCTGCTCGACCACCTCGGGGAAGTACCGAGTCAGGGTCTTGCCCCCACGGCTGGCCAGCTCGACCTCGTCGCCGTCGCGGAACACGATGCAACGGAACCCGTCCCACTTCGGCTCATAGCTCATGCCGGGCGCGCTGGGCAGGCTGGGAATGCTCTTGGCGAGCATCGGCTCGACTGGCGGCAGGACTGGCAGCTCCACGAGGCCAAGTCAACCACACGGGTACGACAAGTTTCAGAACCGAGCGAAGGACCTGATCGGCATCCGATGGCCGAACCGCGGAGCGCCGATTCCCGCCCGGGCGATGAGGCCGCACACCCGGCCGCGGTGGGGCGCGAACGGGGCGAGCAGCTCCAGCATGTGCTCGTCGGTGCCCCGTGGGGCCCCGGTCAGCGCGAACGCCACGCTGTTCTTGATGTTGTAGTCGCCGACCGACACGACGTCGGCGTCGCCGTACGCGGCCCGGGTCACCTCGGCCGCCGTCCACGGCCCGATCCCGGCGATGCTCACCAGCCGCGCCGTGCAGCTCACCGCGTCCGCGCAGCGCTCCAGCGCGGCCGCCTGGGCCGCGGCCCGGCGCAGCGTGTCGGCCCGCTTCTGCTCCACCCCGAGCGGGTGGTACGCCCAGTACGGTGTGGCCGCGAGGATCTCGGGCTCCGGGGGCAGGTAGAGCCCGGCGCGCGGGCCGGGCGCGGGCTCGGAGAACTTGCGCACGATGCGGACGTAGCCGTCGTGCGCCTCCTTGCCGCTGACCTTCTGCCCGAGGATCGCCGGCAGCAGGTGGTGGAAGACCCGCCCGGTCGCGCCCATGCGCAGCCCGGCGTGCTCGCGGCTGAGCCGGTGCACGAGCGGGTGGGCGCGGGCCAGTTCGGCGAAGCCGGTGACGTCGTCGCGCAGCCCGGCGATCGCGTCCGCGCGCTCCAGCAGCCAGGAAGCGCCGGGGCCGAACGCCTCGAAAACAAGATCATCACCCTGGAGCAGATAGGCGATCGTCCCGGGACCGGAGGGGGTACGAGTCGCGAACCAGGACTCCCGGTGGCCGATGGCCATGGTGATGTCGCCCTGCACGACGGCCAGGCCGCGGAAGGTGCCGGCCAGGTCGTAGCGCGGTGGAACCTTCACGCCGCGGCCCGCGAGAGGGCGCGGTGCAGCAACCGGGGGTCGCCGAGCATGGCGCGCAGCTTACGCTCCAGCCCGGCGATCGGCACCAGGTTCTGCGGCGCCCGCGGGTCCTTGTACGCCTGCGAGGCGAACCGCGGCAGCGTGACCGCCGACAGGTGCGCCAGGGCCACGGCGTCCGCGTACGTCAGATCGGCCGAGCACTCCGCCCGCACGATGCCGGACCAGGGCGCGCCCGCGGGCCCGGGCAGCCGCAGGTACCACGCGAACCGGTTCCACGAGGTGCCCAGCAGGAACACCGGCGTGCGCTGGCCGCCCCGCAGCGCGGTGACGACGGCGGTCAGTTCGGCCGGCAGGTACTCGACCCGGTGCGTCTTGATGTACCCCAGCGCCCGCGGCAGGTGCGCCCGCTCCTGCAGCGGCCCGTCGACGATGAGCAGGTCGCCGTCGGCGCGCTCCTCGCCGGAGACGCCCACCTCCAGCGCCCGCATGTGCCGCTGCACGCCCAGCGCGAGGTCCTTCGGCTCACCGCGGGAAATGCGCCGGGAGGGGTACCGGATGTTGCCTGCGACGACCGCCGGAACGTTCTCGGCGGGCGTGAAAAGCCCCCGCTCGATGCGCGTGGTGGCGATCTGCGCGGCGCCCCGGTCCAGCTCGCAGCGGACGACCCCGGCGGCGTAGGAGGCGGCGATGCCCGGGTGCGTGGCGCCCTCGTCGTCGGTGATCCAGACCCGCGCGTCGATGCGCTGCACCCCGTCGACGATGAGCACCGTGGCCGGCGGCGCCAGCCCGGGCGGCGGGTCGATCGGCCGCCACGCGTCCGCGGGCAGCTCCACGCCGGGCTCGACCTGCGCCGTGCTCGGCGCCTGCGGGCCCGACTCGCCGGCCTCGAACGACTGGCCGTAGCCGGGGTCCCAGGCGTCGACGAACAGCTTCACAGGCCCACCCGCTCGATCCGGGCGGTACGCGCGTCGCGGCGTACCTCGAAGCGCACCGGGATACGCTCGGCCAGCGCGCCCACGTGGGTGACGACCCCGACCATCCGGTCGCCGCGCGCCGCCAGGTTCTCCAGCGTCACCGCGACCGTGTCGAGCGTCGCGGTGTCCAGGGTGCCGAAGCCCTCGTCGAGCACGATCGACTCCAGGCTCGCCGAAGCCGCCGAGAGCCCCGCGAGCTGTTCGGACAGGGCCAGCGCCAGGGCGAGCGAGGCCTGGAACGTCTCCCCGCCGGACAGGGTGCGCACGGCCCGGCGCAGGCCCGCGTCGTGGTGGTCCACGACGAAGAACTCGCCCTTCTCGTGCCCGAGGTCATACTGCCCGGAGGACAGCTCGCGCAGCGTGCGCGACGCCCCCTCGACGAGCGTGTCGAGCGCCTCGGCGAGCAGCCAGCGTTCGAACCGGTCCGCCCGCAGGTGCTGGGCGAGGGCCTTGGCGATCTGCGCCTCGCGGCCCACCTCGTCGCGCTGCTCGCGCATCCGCGCGGCGTCCGCGCGCCGCTCCTCGATCCGGCGCCGGGCCGCGTCCGCGCGCTCGAGCGCGACCGCGGCGTCGCGGGCCGGGTCGCCGCCCGGCGCGGGCAGCCCGGCCTCGGTGAACCGGGCGGCGAGCTCGTCGCGGATGCCGGCGACGCCCCGCTGGGCCGCGCTCACCTCGTCCTGGGCCGCCGGGCGCCCGGCCCGGCGGCGGCCCGCCTCGCCCGTCGCCCAGCCGTGCAGCGTCGCCCAGGCGTCGGCGAGGTCGTCGCGGTTGGCCGGCGGCGGCCCGAAGGACGCGAGCCCGTCGCGGGCCCCGTCGAAGGCGCGCCAGGCGCTGCGCAGCCGCTCCTCGGCGGTGTCGGCCTGCCGGGCGGCGCCGCGCTGGGCCTCGCGGGCCTTGCGGACCTCGGCGCCGGCCTGCTCCAGGCGGCGGGTGAGCGCGGCGATGCCGTCGAGGTCGCGCTGCAGCGCCTCGGGCGCGGGCGCGCCCTCCAGCTCGGCGTCGAGCTCGGCCAGCCGCCGCTCGAGCTGCTGGGCGTGGGCCCGCGCGGTGGCGAGCGCCCGGTCGAGGTCGCGCGCCGAGCGGTCCCGCTCCTCGACCGCCTTGTCCGCGGCCTCGCTGCGCTTCCGCGCGCGCTTGCCGGCGGCCTCCGCGGCGGCGACGGCGGGCTCGTGCGGGACGGTCGGCAGCTCGTGGACGGTCTGGGTGCACACCGGGCAGGCGTCGCCGACCCGCAGGTGCGGGCGCAGGGCGACCGCGCGGTCGGCGGCGACGGCGGCCTGGTAGGCCTCGCGGGCGGCCTCGAGCTCGGCCAGGGCCGAACGCGCGTCCGCGCGGGCGGACTCCAGCGCCGCGGCGGCCTTGCGGTGCTCGGCCTCCGCGCCGGTCAGGGTCGCGCGGACCGAGCCGGACTCGGCGACGAGGCGCGCCCGCGCGGCGTGGTGGTCGAGCAGGCGGCGCAGGGCCGTCGCGTCCCCGGCCGACTGCAGCTCGCCGCGCAGCTTCTCCTCGCGCTCCTCGGCGGCCCGGGCGGCATCCATCGCCCCGGCGACCGCGGCGCGCGCGGTGGCGGCGGAGGCGGCGAGGCCGGCGGCGTCCGGCGGTACCGTCACCGCGGCGAGCCGGCCGATCTCCGCGTCGAGGGCGGCCAGCGCGGTGGCGGCCTGGCCGGCGAGCCGGTCGGCGTCGGCCAGCCGGGGCACGATGGCGTCCACGGCGGCGGTGACCCGGCCCAGCGCCTCGACCCGCGCCGAGGCGGCGGCCAGGGCGGCGTCGTCGATGTCGGCGAGGGCGTGCAGCTGGTCGTCGAGCACCTTGAGCCGGGCCTCGGCGGTGGTGGCCTCGGCCTGGGCCCGCTCGCGGATCTTGCCGTACACCTCCAGCCCCAGCAGGTTGACCAGGATCTTCTGCCGCTCGGCCGGCTTGGCGTGCAGGAACGCGGCGAACTCGCCCTGGGGCAGCACCACGCACTTGGTGAACTGCTCGTACGGCAGCCCGACGACGGTCAGCACGGCGGTGTCGACCTCGCCCGGGGTACCGGCGAGGACCTCGGCGATGTCGTCCTGCTCGAGCCCGAACTCCAGCTTGGCCAGGTCGAGCCCGGGGGCGAGCATCTCCAGACCGGCGTGCTTGGTGGTCACCGCGCCCTTGGCGTCGCGGCGGACGACGCGCGTGAGGACGTACCGCATCCCGGCCGACTCGAAGATGAGCCGCACCCGCGCCTCCGCGGCCGACGGGGCCAGCGCGTTGGCGATCGCGCGCCGGTCGCCCCAGCGGGGCACGGTGCCGTACAACGCGAAACAGATGGCATCGAGCACCGTCGACTTGCCCGAGCCGGTCGGCCCGACCAGCGCGAAGAAGTCCGTGTCGGTGAAGTCGACGGTGGTGGGCTCGCGGAACACGGTGAAGCCGTCGAGATCCAGGCGCACGGGCCTCATGAGTGCATCACCTCGTCGTGCAGCCGGTGGAACAGAGCCACGGTCGCCTCGTCGGCGTGCCCGCGCTGGTCGAGGTAGTCGGCGAAGAGCTCGCCCGCGGAGCGGCCCGCGCGCGGCGCCTCGCCCGGCCCGGCGCCCGGACCCGGCAGCAGCTTCGGGTCGATGCGCACCTCGAGGGCCTTGGGCAGCAGGTCCTGCACCTCCTCGCGCAGGCCGGCGCGGGGCGACTCCTGGACGTACACCCGCAGCCAGGCATCGCCGGTGTCCAGTGTGGACAACTGAGCGAGGGTGCCCCGCACGGTGCGCAGGGGCGTCACGACGGGGAGCGGCACCTCCCGCACCCGCGCCGCGATGCCCGCGGTGACGTCGACGACGGCGACCGAGACGAGGTTCTCCTCCTCGCCGAAGTCGATCGGCAGCGGGCTGCCGCTGTAGCGGATCGGGCAGGGGCCGGCGACCGACTGGGCGCGGTGCAGGTGCCCGAGCGCCGCGTAGTGCAGGGAGGAGGGGAAGACGGTGGCCGGGACCGCGTACCCCATGATCGAGTGGGCCTCCCGCTCGCCGCCGCCCATCGTGGCGCCGATGACGGTCAGGTGGGCGGTCAGCAGGTTCACCGTGTCGGCGGCGAAGCCCTGCGCGAGGTGGTTGATGAGGTCGCCGATGTAGTGCGCGTAGGACTGGGTGATCTCGGCCGCGGTGAGGTCGAACATCTCGCTGGCCCGCACCGCGTAGCGCTGGGAGAGGAACGGCAGGGCGACCAGCCGCCACTGCTCGCCGTCGCGGGTCGTGCCCGGGATGAGGTGCTCCTCGGGCCGGCCGATCGCGCCGCGGATGGTGATCCCGGCCGCGTCGGCCCACGGGCGCAGCGCGTCGAGCGCCTTGCCGTTGTCGTGGTTGCCGCCGATGACGACCACGTCGGCGCCGGTCTTGCGCAGCGCCGAGAGGCCGCGGGTGACGATCTTCGTGGACTCGGCGGTGGGGCTCGCCGTGTCGTAGAGGTCGCCGGCCACGACGATCAGGTCGGGCTGCTCGGCCTTCGCCACGTCGACGAGCCCGTTGATCGCCGCGATGTGGTCGGCCGATCGCGACTGTCCCTTGAGGACCTTGCCGACATGCCAATCGGAGGTGTGCAGTACCCGCAAAAGCTTTCCCTTCCTAGAAAGGAATCTCGTCGTCGCTGATGCCGCCGGCGCCGACCCGGGCCACGACCGCGAACGGGTCCGCCCCCGCGGCCTGGGCGATCGAGCGCAGCGTCGCGGCGGGCGGGGGGCCGGCCTCCGCGGGCCGCGTCGCCCACGAGGGGAACGGGAACTCGATGCACAGCGGCACCGGGATCTCCGGCTGCGACACGAACATGGTGCCGGGCTTGGCCAGCAGGGCGCGCTGGCGCTGGGCAGGCGGGAGGAAGCCGTACTCCGGCCGCGACGCCTCGGCCGGGTCGAGCCGCCCGACGACCCGGATCGCCGAGTTGGCCACGATCCGCCGCTCCACCTCGCTGGCGGTCTGCTGCGCGCCGATGAGCACGACGCCGAGGGAGCGGCCGCGCTCGGCGATGTCGAGCAGCACCTCCTTGATCGGGCTGGTGCCCTCCCGCGGCGCGTACTTGTTCAGCTCGTCGAGCACCACGAACAGCAGCGGCTTGGCCGTGCCGGCCTTCTCCTTGCGCTCGAACTCGGTGCGCAGCGTGACGCCGACGACGAAGCGCTGCGCCCGGTCGGGCAGGTTGTGCAGGTCGACGACGGTCACCTGGGCCGACTCGGCGGTGTTGATCTGGTGCGGCTTGCGCTGGGCGAGGTCGCCGCGGATGAGCCGGGACAGGTCCTTCTTGCTGCCGATGAGCCGGCGCGCGAACGCGTTGACGGTGCCGAGGCCGATCGCGTTGCCGGCCCACTGCCCGCGGGTCGCGTCGTCGTTGAGCTGGTCGACGAGATAGTCGACGAGGTCGGCGTACGAGTTCAGGCGCGTGCCGTCGACCGCGACCCCGCCCTCGGCCGGCTGCGCCACGCGCGCCAGGTGCGCGGTGACGGAGTGCACAACCATGGTGTACTGCTGCCGCTCGTCATCGGCGTCGGCGAACACGTACGGCAGCAACCGGTCGGCGCAGAACTCCGTCAGCGTCCAGTAGAAGGCGTCGACGCCGGACAGGCGGCTGCTCACGTCCGGGGTGCCGGAGGAGTCGCCGGCCCGCGGCGGCGCGTAGACCCGCACGTCGGGGAACGGCCCGGCGACCAGCCCGAGGCGCGCGTAGGCGTCCTCGGTGGCCTGGTTGAGCCGGCTGTTGGGATGGTCGAGGAAGAGCAGGTCCTCGCCCTTGACGTTGAAGATGAGCGCGCGGGTGTTCGCGGTCTCGCCGGCGCCGCCGAGCACGCCGGAGCGGAAGACCGAGTACAGCAGGAAGGTCGCGAAGCTCGTCTTGGTGGCCACGCCGGAGATGCCGGAGATGGAGACGTGGGCGCCGCGGCTGCCGTCGAGGAAGTCGGCGTTGAGGAACATCGCGGCGCCGTCGCGGCCGAAGCCCATCGGGATGGTGCGGTCCATCCGGTCGAAGTAGAGCGCCCCGGCCCGCGCGTCGCCCTGGGCCCGGTGGACGAGCGCGCCCGGGGTCGGGGGGACGTACACCTCGGGGTCGACCCGGGTCGTGGTGATCTCGGCGGCCTCCTGGATGGTGGCCGGCAGCGTGCCGTCGGCGACCAGGAACACGTCGGAGTCGAAGACGACGCCCTCGTGGCGGGCCCGGACCGCGGTCACCACGCCGGCGATGGTCACGGGGTCGTGTCCGGGAAGGTCACGCTGCGTCACCACGACGTCGTCGAGCTGGAGGTAGGCGCCGTCCTCGACGGCGACCCAGAACGTCAGCGGCGTGGCGTCGGCGGTGCCGAGCACGCGCCCGACGACCGGGCCGCTCGAAGCGGCGGCGGACTCGTCCTCCATGCGGTTCGACCCCCAGTACAAGTGTTCGCCTGTGCATCGTGCCCCACGCCGGCCATCAGGGCGAAGGCACCACGCCACGGTGGATGGATGAGTGTCCTATTCATCTGGACAAACCCGGACGAACTCCCCTTTGTCCACAGGCTTACGCCGCCTTGTCCACAGGCCTGTGGACGGTCCTGTGGTTAACGAGCGTGCCGGAGGAACAGCAACTCGTCGTCGAGCAGGACGTGACGGAGAGTGAGGTGTTGCGGGGCGCCGGCCGAGTGGCCCCCGGTGATCCGGCCCGCGCCCGGGCCGGCCAGCAGCGGCGAGAGGGTCAGGCACAGCTCGTCGACGAGCCCGGCCGCGGTGAGCGAGCCGAACAGGCGCGGACCGCCCTCGCTGAGCACGTGGTCGAGCCCGCGCCCGCGCAGCGCGGCCAGCCCCGCCGCGAGATCCACCTCGTCCTCACCCACGGTGATGATCTCGGCCACGCCGGCCAGCCGCCCGGGGTCGTTGCCGGCCCGGGTGAGCACGATCGGGCGGACCGGCGCCGCGGCCAGGGCATCCTGCGCCGGGTCCAGATCGAGCCGCCCGGACACGATGACGAGGGTGGGGTACTCCCGCAGGCCGTTCGCCCGCCGCCAGGCCCGGCGGTCGGCGTCGAGGCGCAGCGCGTGGTAGCCCTCCTCGCGGACGGTGCCGGCGCCCACCACGAGCGCGTCGCAGAGCATGCGCAGGACGCCGAAGACGCGCTTGTCGGCCGGCCCGGACAGCGGGGCGCTGCGCCCGTCGACGTGCCCGGCGCCGTCGAGGCTGGAGACGAAGTTCATCCGCAGCCAGGGCCCGGGCGGGGTTCGATAGAGGTCGACCAGATCGGGTTCGGCGACGGGGACGGGCCAGAGCTGCTGCACCGGCCGACTTTACTGCGGCGCTCGGTCTTCGTTCGGACGTGCTTCGTTCGGACGTGCTTCGTTCGGACGTGCTTCGTTCGGACGTGGGGAGATCGGATCGTAGGGCTGCGCCGCGGGTGGGGCGCACCCCACAATGGCTGGACCATGGCTCGCATGATCTATCAGCTGCGTATCGCGCTGGACGCCGTCGAACCGCCCGTCTGGCGGCGCGTGCTCGTGCCCGGCGGCTTCACGCTGGACCGCGTGCACCGTATCGTCCAGCTGGCGATGGGCTGGGGCGACCGGCATCTGCACGTGTTCGAGGTCGACGGGGTGCAGTACGGCGTGCCCGATCCCGACGGTCTGCTCGAGGTCCGCGACGAGCTCGATCACCGGCTGGACGAGGTGGCGGGCAAAGGAGAGCGGCTGCGGTACACGTACGACTTCGGCGACTGGTGGGAGCACGACCTGGCGGTCGAGGACGTGGTCCCGGCCGACCTGGGCATCCGGTACCCGATGTGCACGGGCGGGGAGCGCGCCTGCCCGCCGGACGACGTCGGGGGACCGGGCGGCTACCACGACTTCCTGGCCGCGTACGCAGACCCACATCACGCCGACCACGAGACGATGCGATCGTGGCTGGACCGCGAGTTCGACCCGGCCGACTTCGACCCGGCGCGGGCAACCACCCTGCTGCGGCGCATGACGTAGCTGTTTTTCGCGCTCCCTTCGGTCGCTCCCCATTGGGGGAGCTCCGCTCCACCCAAACCCCTCCCACACGTGGGTCGCCGTCCGGGGGCGAAGGGGCCGGGCTCGTTCGACTTAAGGCCTTCACTGCCGCGCCACCGCATCCCCCTCCGGACGCGATTTCGCACCGTGCTTTCGCATCCGCGCGCCTCCGAATCGCACCACCGCATCCGCGCCGCGCCTCCGCGCGTGCCGTCGCGTCTCCGCGCCTGTGCCGTGCCTCCGCGCGTACTTCCGCGCCGTGCTCGCGCCTCCGCGCCGTGCAGGGCTTCCGCGCCGTGCTCGCGCCTCCGCGCCGTGCAGGGCTTCCGCGCCGTGCTCGCGCCTCCGCGCTTGCCTTGCATCTCCGCACCGTGCCGCGCCTCCGCGCGTGCCTTCGCGCCGTGCTGGGCTTCCGCACCTCCGTGCCGTGCCCGCGCCTCCGCGCCGCGCAGTGCCATGCTCCGAGCCTCCACGTGTCTTTGCGCCGCGCCGTGCCCGCGCCTCGGCGCCGTGCAGTGCGGTGCCCGCGCCTCCGCGCGTGCCTTCGTGCCGCGCCGTGCCCGTGCTCGTGCCCGCGCGCGTGCCTTCGCGCCGTGCTGGGCTTGCGCGCCTCCGTGCCGTGCCGTGCCCACGCGTCCGCGCCGCGCGGTGCCATGCTCCTTGCCTCCACGCGTCCTTTTGCGCCGCGCCCGCGCCTCCATAGGTCTCCGCGCCGTGCCGCGTATCCGCGCGTGACTCCGTCTCCGTCTCCACGCCCTGCAGTGCCCGCGCCTCCGCGCTGTGCAGTGCAGTGCCCGCGCCTCCGCGCGTGACTCCGCCTCCACGTCTTGCACTGCCGGCGCCTCCGCGCTGTGCAGTGCCCGCGCCTCCGCGCGTGACTCCGCCTCCGCCTCCACGCCCTGCAGTGCCCGCGCCTCCGCGCGTGACTCCGCCTCCGCCTCCACGCCCTGCACTGCCGGCGCCTCCGCGCGTGGCTTCGTGCCCGGTGTCCGCGCCTCCGCGCCGTGCCTCCGCGCGTGCATTCGTGCCGCGCCCTGCCCGCGCCTCCGCCTCCGCGCGGTGCCCTCGCGGCGCGGCCGTTTGGGGGGAATCGGTGGCGGTGTCCCAGCTCTCAGGGGTCCTAAACAAGTAACTTTCAGTTCACATGGGGCCCTAACCAGCACCGGTAACGCACAGTAGAGGTTTTCCGGCCCTAGAAAAGCCGCCAATCCGGCGAAATGCTCCCTTAGAAATCTTGCGGTAACGAAATGGGAACGCTCCCATTGCCCCATTGACACGCTGCCGTTCGCGGTCCAGTCTC
The DNA here is from genome assembly GCF_040648435.1 of Dactylosporangium sp. NPDC049140. Taxonomy (NCBI): domain Bacteria; kingdom Bacillati; phylum Actinomycetota; class Actinomycetes; order Micromonosporales; family Micromonosporaceae; genus Dactylosporangium; species Dactylosporangium sp. NPDC049140. The sequence goes on from NZ_JBEZDS010000044.1 coordinate 83,368, forward strand.
ATGGGAGCGCTCCCGCGGCTGTGGCCGGTGACACACCCCGCGGCCGTGGGAGACATCAACTCGCATGTCCGCCTTACCGCGCCGGCGGGGCTTTTGCATGCCCGTCGCCGTACGCATCAACACCCCACACACCACCCACACCCATCACGACCTGAGAGAGGGGTCAGGATGAGCTTCACCTCGCGCCGCATGCGATCCGTCGCCGCGGCCGCGCTGACCGTCGGGCTCGCCCTCGGCATCGGCGCCTGCAGTGCCAAGAAGGACGATGCTGGATCCGACGGCAGCTCCGGCGGCCCGGTCACGATCTCGCTGTCCTACTTCGGCACGCCCGGGTTCACCCAGGCGGTCAAGGACTTCGAGGCCGCGAACCCGAACATCAAGGTGGACGTCAAGAACGAGGGGCAGACCAAGGACTTCGTGCCGAAGCTGGCCCAGCAGCTCTCCGCGGGCAGCGGCGCGAGTGACGTGGTCATGCTCGAAGAGGGCATGCTCCTGCAGTACCTGAAGGACAACAAGCCCTTCGCCAACCTGCTCGACCTCGGCGCGCAGTCGCTGGAGAGCGAGTACCTGCCGTTCAAGTGGAAGAACGCCTTCACCGCGGACGGCAAGAAGCTCGTCGGTCTCGGCACCGACGTCGGCCCGCTGGCCATGTGCTACCGCACCGACCTGTTCCAGAAGGCCGGCCTGCCGACCGACCGTGAGGCCGTGAGCAAGCTCTGGCCGACGTGGGCGGACTACATCAAGCAGGGTGAGACCTTCAAGTCGAAGAACACCGGCGCGGCGTGGCTCGACTCGGCTACGTCGATCATGCAGCCGTACATCATGCAGAACAGCGAGACCTGGTTCTACGACAAGAGCGACAAGTACATCGGCGACACCAACCCGGTGGTCAAGACCGCGTACAACCTCGGTCTCGACATGGCCTCCAAGGGCCTGACCGCGAAGCTGCAGCGCTGGGCCGCGGACTGGGACGCCGCGTTCAAGAACGCCGCGTTCGCCACCGTGCCGTGCCCGCCGTGGTACACGGGTGTCATCAAGGAGCGCGCCGGCGACGCCGGCAAGAACAAGTGGGACATCGCCTCCATCCCCGGTGGCGGCGGCAACTGGGGCGGCTCGTACCTGGCCATCCCGGAGCAGAGCAAGAACAAGAAGGCCGCGTTCGAGCTCATCAAGTTCCTGACCGGCAAGCAGGGCGGCATCGACGCCTTCAAGGAGGCGGGCCCGCTCCCGTCGTCGCAGTCGGCCCTGTCGGACCCGCAGATCACGGGCGCGACGAACGACTACTTCAACAACGCGCCGGTCGGCAAGATCTACGTCGACGCCGCGAAGACGCTCAAGCCGATCTACCTGGGCCCGAAGCACCAGGCCCTCTGGGAGAACGCCTTCGAGCCGGCCATGCAGGCCGCTGAGCAGGGCAAGCTGAGCGCTCAGGCGGGCTGGGACAAGGCCATCAAGGACAGCAAGGCGCTGGCCGAAGGCTGATCGGTTCCCCGATCGACACCGGGCGGAGGTGGCGGCAACTCGCCACCTCCGCTCGCCAGCGACCGGCTACGGAAGAAGGACCACCAACCATGACCACCAATGTCGAGGTCGCCGGGCCTCGCCACGGGCGGAGGGACCCGGTGACGCCGCCGCGGCGGCGCTCATCGCGCTTCGGCAAGCTGGACATCAGGTACTCGCCGTACCTGTTCGTCGCGCCGTTCTTCCTGCTCTTCGCGGTCTTCGGCGCGTACCCACTCGTCTATACCGCGATCCTGTCGCTGCGCAAGAACACGCTCACCGGCGGCGACCAGGGCTTCGTCGGCTTCGAGAACTACACCAAGGTGCTCTCTGACGAGCACTTCTGGACGGTCATCGGCAACACGTTCGGCCTGTTCATCGTTGCCACCGTGCCGCAGCTGATCCTGGCGCTGATGATCGCGAGCTGGCTGAACAAGAAGATGCGCGCCCGCACTGCGATCCGCATGGGCGTGCTCATCCCGAACATCACCTCCGTGGCCGCCGTCGGCATCGTCTTCGGCCTGATCTTCGCCGACCGCTACGGCCTGGCGAACTGGCTGATCCAGACCGTCGGCTTCCACCCGGTCGAGTGGCGCAACCACCGCTGGTCCTCGTGGACGGCCATCGCCTTCATGGTCGACTGGCGCTGGACGGGGTACAACGCCCTGATCTACCTCGCCGCGATGCAGGCGGTCCCGAAGGAGCTGTACGAGTCGGCCTCCCTCGACGGGGCCTCGGCCTTCCGCCGCTTCTGGCGGATCACCGTGCCGCTCATCCAGCCGACGATCCTGTTCACGGTGATCATCTCGACGATCGGCGGCATGCAGCTGTTCACCGAGCCGCTGCTGTTCAACTACGGCCGGATCCAGGGCGGATCGCTCAACGAGTTCCAGACGGTCGCGATGTACATCTACGAGACCACGTTCACGAACAACTTCAACGTGGGCCGAGGCTCCGCGATCTCCTGGCTGCTCTTCATGATCATCCTCGTCTTCGCCCTGATCAACTTCGTGCTGGTGCGACGCTCGGTTAGGGGGCAGACGCAATGAGCACCATGACCCCCGCCCGGCCCAGCCGGACCACTCCGGCCCCGGCTCCCAAGCGGTCCCGCCGCGTCCGCAGCGCCTCGGCGTCCCTGTGGGAGGCCAGCCCGCTGACGTACCTGGCCCTGATCCTCACGATCGTGCTGTCGATCTTCCCGATCGTGTGGTCGTTCATCGTGGCCTCGCGGGACAACAGCGCGGTGACGGACATCCCGCCGCCGCTCACCCCGGGCCCGAACTTCTTCGACAACGCCCAGCGGGTGCTGGAGAACACCGACGCCAACTTCGTCTACGGCTTGATCAACTCGGCCATCGTGGCCAGCTGCGTCACGCTGTCGGTGGTGTTCTTCTCGACCCTGGCCGGCTTCGCGTTCGCCAAGCTCAAGTTCCGCGGCAAGAACGCGCTGCTGCTCATCATCATCCTGACGATGATGATCCCGACACAGGTCAACATCATTCCGCTGTACCTGCTGATGGTGAAGTTCGACTGGACCAACACGCTGCAGGCGGTAATCGTGCCCTTCCTGGTCAAGGGCTTCGGCGTTTTCATGATCCGGCAGTACGCGGAGTCCGCGATCAGCGACGAGCTGATCGAGGCGGCGCGGATGGACGGGGCCTCGACGTGGCGCACCTACTGGAGCGTCGTGCTCCCGGCGCTGCGCCCGGCCGCGGCCGTCCTCGGCCTGCTGACGTTCATGGAGACGTGGAACGACTTCCTGTGGCCCTACGTGGTGCTCAACGGTGATACGCCGACCGTCCAGGTCTCGCTGAACATTCTGGCCACCGGTTACTACAAGACGGACTACGTGCAAGTCTTTACCGGGACAGCCCTGGCGATCGTGCCGCTGCTCATCGTGTTCATCGCATTTGGCCGCCAGATCATCGGCGGCATCATGGAAGGTTCGGTCAAGGCGTGACCAGTATCGACCCGCTGACGTTCCCACCCGGATTCCTCTGGGGGGCGGCGACCGCGTCGTACCAGATCGAAGGGGCGGCGGCCGAAGACGGCCGCACGCCCTCGATCTGGGACACGTTCAGCCACACCCCCGGGCGGACGAAGGGCGGCGACACCGGCGACGTGGCGTGCGACCACTATCACCGCTACCGCGAGGACGTCGCGCTGATGGCCGACCTGGGGCTTGGCTCCTATCGGTTCTCCATCGCGTGGCCCCGCGTGCAGCCGGGCGGCCGCGGGTCGATCAACCAGAAGGGCCTCGACTTCTACCGGCGGCTCGTGGACGAGCTGCTGGAGCACGGGATCACCCCCTGGGTCACCCTGTACCACTGGGACCTCCCGCAGGAGCTCGAGGACGCCGGCGGCTGGCCGGCGCGCGACACCGCCGCCCGGTTCGCCGAGTACGCCGCGCTGATGCACGGCGCGCTCGGCGACCGGGTCCGGAACTGGACCACGCTCAACGAGCCCTGGTGCTCGGCGTTCCTGGGCTACGCCTCCGGCGTGCACGCCCCGGGCCGCAAGCACGCCCCCGACGCGCTGGCCGCGACGCACCACCTGCTGCTCGGCCACGGCCAGGCGGTCCAGGCGATCCGCGCCAACGACCCGCAGGCTCAGCTCGGCATCACGCTGAACCTCTACGCGATCTCGCCGGCCGACCCGGAGTCCCCGGCCGACCACGACGCCGTGCGGCGCATCGACGGCCTGGCCAACCGCATTTTCCTGGATCCGGTACTGCGGGGGACCTACCCGGAGGACGTGCGGCAGGACCTGGCCGGGGTCAGCGACTTCGGCTTCGTCCGGGACGGCGACCTGGAGGTCATCTCCGCGCCGCTGGACCTGCTCGGCATCAACTACTACAGCCGGCACGTGGTCGGCGCGCCCGACCCGGACGTGCCCGCGGAGCCCTACTGGCGGGCCTCCACGTCCTGGCCCGGCAGCGAGCACGTGCGCTTCCACAAGCGGCCCGGCGTGCCCGTGACCGACATGGACTGGGAGGTCGACGCGCCCGGGCTCACCGAGACCCTGGTGCGGGTCGCCCAGGAGTACCCCGCCGTCCCGCTGTACATCACCGAGAACGGGGCGGCGTACGTCGACACCCGCAACGACGCCGGGGACATCGACGACACCGAGCGCGCCGCCTACTTCGACGCGCACTTCCGCGCCGGCCTGGCCGCGATCGAGCAGGGTGCCCCGCTCAAGGGGTACTTCGCCTGGTCGCTGCTGGACAACTTCGAGTGGTCGTGGGGCTACACCAAGCGCTTCGGCCTGGTGGGCGTCGACTACGAGACCCAGGCGCGCACCCTGAAGACCAGCGGGCACCGGTACCGCGAGGTCATCAAGCGCAACGGCCTGGCCGAGTAGCGTGCACCGCCCGACACTTGACGAGGTCGCTGCCCTGGCCGGTGTCGGGCGCGGCACCGTTTCCCGCGTCATCAACGGCTCGCCCCAGGTGAGCCCGGAGGCGCGCGCGGCGGTGCAGAAGGCGATCGACGCGCTCGGGTACGTGCCCAACCGGGCCGCCCGGGCGCTCGTGACCCGCCGCACCGACTCCGTGGCGCTTGTCGTCTCGGAGTCCGAGGAGCGGGTCTTCGGTGAGCCGTTCTTCGCCGGAATAGTCCGCGGCGTCAGCTCGCACCTGGCCGACACCCAGATGCAGCTGTGGCTCGCGATGGCGCAGTCGGTCGCCGAGCGCGTGCTGGTCGAGCGTCACCTCAACGACCAGCACGTCGACGGCGTCCTGCTGCTGTCGCTGCACGACGACGACCCGCTGCCCGGCCTGCTGGCCGGGCGTGGGCTGCCGACCGTCCTGGGCGGGCGCACCGCGCACATGCTCGAGACGGGCACCATCGACGGCCAGGCCAACGGGCACACCGTCTCGTTCGTCGACAACGACAACGAGGGCGGGGCCCGGCTGGCCGTCGAGCACCTGCTCCACCTGGGCCGCCGCTGCGTCGCCGCGATCGCCGGCCCGCAGGACATGGGGGTCGGCAAGGCCCGGCTGCGTGGCTACCGCGAGGCGCTGCGCGGCGCGTCCCACCCGTTCGACGACCGTCTCGTCGCTTACGGCGACTTCAGCGAGGCGAGCGGCGCCGAAGCGATGAACCGCCTGCTGCATCTCAACCCGGGGCTCGACGCCGTCTTCGCCGCCTCCGACCTGATGGCCGCCGGGGCCATCCGAGCCCTGCGCGAGCAGGGCCGGGCCGTTCCGGCGGACGTCGCCGTGGTCGGCTTCGAGGACTCCGCCGTGGCCCGGCAGACCCTGCCGCCGCTCACCACCGTGCACCAGTCGGTGGAGGGCATGGGTCGCGAGATGGCCAGGCTCCTGCTGGCCCGCATCGCCGGCGGGCCGGCGCACTCGACTGTGCTGGACACGCACCTCGTGGTGCGCGAGTCGGCCTAGACCACCCCGCAGGAGGCAAAACGTGCGCTTCGGCCACTTCGACGACGACCGTCGCGAGTACGTGATCGACCGGCCGGACACCCCGCTGCCCTGGATCAACTACCTGGGCACCGAGGCGTACTTCGGCATCATCTCCAACACTGCCGGCGGCTACTCGTTCTACCGTGACGCGCGGCTGCGCCGCCTCACCCGCTACCGGTACAACAACGCCCCCTTCGACTTCGGCGGCCGCTACCTCTACCTGCGCGACGCGGCGAACGGCGACTTCTGGTCGCCGACGTGGCAGCCGACGCAGACGGAGCTGGACGAGTACGAGTGCCGGCACGGGATGTCCTACACCCGGATCTCGTCCGCTTATCGCGGCATCAAGGCCCAGGTGTCGTACTTCGTGCCGCTCGGCGAGACGCTGGAGGTCTGGCGGGCGCGGCTGACCAACGACCGCGACGTCCCCGCCGAGCTCTCGCTGTTCTCCTCGGTCGAGTTCTGCCTCTGGGACGCCCAGGACGACGCGACGAACTTCCAGCGCAACTTCAACACCGGCCAGGTCGAGGTCGTCGACGGGGTCATCTACCACAAGACCGAGTACCGCGAGCGCCGCGACCACTTCGCGTACTTCGCCTGCTCCGAGCCGCTGGCCGGCTTCGACACCGCCCGCGAGGCGTTCCTCGGCCCGTACCGCTCCTGGGACCGCCCGATCGCCGTCGAGCGGGGCAGCTCCTCGGACTCCGTCGCGCACGGCTGGCAGCCGCACGGCTCGCACCACGTGCGCGTCACGCTGGAGCCGGGGGAGACCCGCGAGATCGGCTTCGTGCTCGGCTACTGGGAGAACCCGAAGGACGCCAAGTTCGACCCACCCGGCTCGCAGACCATCAACAAGCACATGGTCCGCCCGGTGATCGAGCGCTGGCTGCGGCAGGAGACGGTCGACGCCGGCTTCGCCGCGCTGCGCGAGAACTGGGACCGGCTGCTCGGCGGCCTGCAGGTGGAGACCCCGGACGGGGACACGAACCGGATGGTCAACATCTGGAACGCGTACCAGAACATGGTCACCTTCAACATGAGCCGCTCGACCTCGTTCTACGAGTCCGGGATCGGCCGCGGCATGGGCTTCCGCGACTCCAACCAGGACCTGCTCGGCTTCGTGCACATGATCCCGGAGCGGGCCCGCGAGCGGATCCTCGACATCGCCGCGACCCAGCTGGCCAGCGGCGGGGCGTACCACCAGTACCAGCCGCTGACCAAGCGCGGGAACAACGACATCGGCTCGGGCTTCAACGACGACCCGCTGTGGCTCATCCTCGGCGTCGCGGCCTACATCAAGGAGTCCGGCGACCTGTCGATCCTCGACGCGCCGGTGCCGTTCGACAACGAGCCGGGGAGCGAGGCCCCGCTCTACGACCACCTGCAGCGCTCCCTGCGGTACACCCTGGAGCGCCTGGGCCCGCACGGCCTGCCGCTGATCGGGCGGGCCGACTGGAACGACTGCCTCAACCTCAACTGCTTCTCCGACACTCCGGGCGAGCCGTTCCAGACCACCGAGAACGCCACCGGCGGGGTGGCCGAGTCGGTGTTCATCGCCGGGCAGTTCGTGCTGGCGGCCAAGGAGCTCGCCGGGATCGCCTTGTGCGTGGGCAAGCCGGCCCAGGAGTACCTCGACGCGGCCGAGAAGATGGCCGGCACGATCGCCGAGCACGGCTGGGACGGGGCCTGGTTCCGCCGGGCGTACGACTTCCACGGCAACGTCATCGGCTCGGCCTCCAACGACGAGGGGCAGATCTTCATCGAGCCGCAGGGCATGTGCATCATGGGCGGCGTCGGCGTCGAGGACGGCACCGCCGTCACGGCCCTGGCCAGCGTGCGGGAGCGGCTGGCCACCCCGCACGGCGTGGTCCTGCAGCAGCCGGCGTACAGCTCCTACCGGCTGGAGCTCGGCGAGATCTCGTCCTACCCGCCCGGGTACAAGGAGAACGCCGGCATCTTCTGCCACACCAACCCGTGGATCATGATCGCCGAGGCGATCGTGGGCAACGGCGACGCGGCGTTCGACTACTACAAGCGCATCCTGCCCTCGGCCCGGGAGGCGATCAGCGAGGTGCACCGGTGCGAGCCGTACGTGTACGCGCAGATGATCGCCGGCCGCGACGCGCCGACCCACGGCGAGGCGAAGAACTCCTGGCTGACCGGCACGGCGGCGTACAACTACGCGGCCATCACGCAGTGGATTCTCGGCATCCGACCCGAGCTGACCGGTCTGCGGGTGGCGCCGGTGATTCCGGGGGAATGGCCCGGGTTCACCGCGGTCCGCCGGTTCCGCGGGGCGACGTACAACATCACCGTGCGGCGCGGCGACGCCCGCGCGCTGACCGTCGACGGGGCGTCGTTCGACCCCGACGGCGTCCTCCCGCTGGCCCCCGAAGGCTCGGTCGTTGAGGTGAACTTGACGGTTTCCTGAAAAAGATCGTCGGGCCGCCGGGTAGCCCGGTGACGGGATGTGCGCACAATGAGGCGTGAACATCCCGTCCCCGGGTCGCCCGCGCTCCGCCGGCCGGCCCACGCTCGATGAGGTCGCCTCGCGCGCCGGTGTCGGCCGCGGCACCGTCTCGCGTGTGGTCAACGGCTCGCCCCAGGTGAGCCCCGAGGCCCGCGCCGCGGTGCAGAAGGCGATCGACGAGCTGGGGTACGTGCCCAACCGAGCCGCCCGCGCGCTCGTCACCCAGCGCACCGACTCTGTCGCGCTCGTCGTGTCGGAGTCGGAGGAGCGCGTCTTCGGCGAGCCCTTCTTCGCCGGCATCGTCCGCGGCATCAGCTCGGCCCTGGCCGACACCCAGCTGCAGCTCTGGCTGGCGATGGCCCAGTCCCCGGCCGAGCGGGAGCGCGTCGAGCACCACCTGACCAACCAGCACGTCGACGGCGTGATGCTGCTCTCCCTGCACGACGCCGACCCGCTGCCGCTGCTGCTGGAGCGCCGGGGCCTGCCGGTCGTGCTCGGCGGCCGGCCGGCCCAGATGCTCGCCGACGACGAGCAGCTCAACTTCACGGCCCAGCTGTCGCAGCTCTCCTACGTGGACGCCGACAACGAGGGCGGCGCCCGCATCGCCGTCGGCCACCTGCTCGACCGCCAGCGCAGGCGCGTCGCCGCGATCGCCGGCCCGCAGGACATGGCCGTGGGCGTGTCCCGGCTGACCGGCTACCGCGAGGCCCTGGAGCGAGCGGGCATTCCGGTGGAGGAGAAGCTCATCGCGTACGGCGACTTCTCCGAGGCCAGCGGCGAGCGCGCGGTCCGCGAGCTGCTCGACAGCGACCCGGAGATCGACGCCGTCTTCGCCGCCTCCGACCTCATGGCGGTCGGCGCCCTGCGCGCGCTGCGGACCATCGGCAAGCGCGTCCCCGACGACGTGGCCCTGGTCGGCTTCGACGACGTGGCGATCGCCCGCCAGACCGACCCGCCGCTGACCACCGTGCACCAGCCGGTCGAGGCGATGGGCCGGGAGATGGCGCGGCTGCTCATCGCGCGCATCGGCGGCGCCGCGTCCTCCTCCGTGATGGTCGAGACGCACCTGGTCCGCCGCGCCTCCGCCTGAGCGTTTGCACTTCATCCGTTCCGGGCAGCAGGAACATCGGAGGAGGTGGCGATTTCGATGAGCAGTGAGTGGAAGAAGCGGAAGCGGCGCGCCGAGAGCGTGGCCGAGGAGGCCTGGGACCACCTGGTCTCGGCCCTTGACAACGCCCGCTCGTTCGGCGGCGCCGTGAAGGACCGCGCGTACGACTTCAAGGACCGCGCCGGCGACCTGGCCGGGGAGGCGTCGGACCGGTACAGCACGGCGTCGGATCGTGTGAACTCGGTCTCGAGCGAGGCGTGGAAGCGGGCCAACCTGGCCCTCGACGCGCTGTCCGGCCGCCGTTCGCGCACCCCGTGGGGCTGGATCGCGGTGGCGGCGCTGGGCGGCGTGGCGCTGGGCTGGGCGGTGGCGGCCTCGGCGCCGAAGGTGATCCAGGCCGCGAGCGACCGGCTCTACCTGGACGACCCCGACGAGCTTTCGAGCACGGCGGACGCCCCGGCCCCCTACGAGCCGGTCGTTCCGGTCGTGCCGGGCCGGCCGGTGGTACCCCCGACGCCCTGACCCCGCAGACATCCCCCAGGAGAAGTCAAGGGCCGGCGCCGTGCGGGGCGCCGGCCCTTCCTCGTGGAGTTGGTGCGGTCCGTGGCGGCCGCAAGCACAACACTCCCGGCCCCTTCGCCCCGGACCGCGACCCACGTGTGGGAGGGGGTTCGGGTGGAGCGGAGCTCCCCCAAGAAGAGCAAAGCGGGGAAACTCAGCTGTACTTGCGCAGCTCGCGCCGGGCCAGCGACGCGCGGTGGACCTCGTCGGGGCCGTCGGCGAGGCGCAGCGTGCGGGCGCCCGACCACAGGGCGGCCAGCGGGGTGTCCTGGCTCACGCCCGCGGCGCCGTAGGCCTGGATGGCCTTGTCGATGACCCACTCGGCCATCGACGGCACCGCGATCTTGATCGACTGGATCTCGGTGTGGGCGCCCTTGTTGCCCACGGTGTCCATCAGCCACGCGGTCTTGAGCACCAGCAGGCGGGCCTGCTCGATGCGCACCCGCGACTCCGCGATCCACTCCTGGATCACGCCCTGCTCGGCGAGCGGGCGGCCGAAGGCGACCCGCTGGCTGACCCGGCCGCAGAGCAGCTCCAGGGCCCGCTCGGCCATGCCGATGAGCCGCATGCAGTGGTGGATGCGGCCCGGGCCGAGGCGGGCCTGGGCGATCGCGAAGCCCTGGCCCTCGCCGGCGATGAGGGCGTCGGCCGGGACGCGCACGTTGTCGAAGACGACCTCGGCGTGCCCGCCGTGGGCGGCGTCGGTGTACCCGAAGACGTGCATGCCGCGCTTGACGGTGATGCCGGGGGCGTCCCGCGGTACACACACCATGCTCTGCTGGCGGTGCCGCTCGGCCTCCGGGTCGGTCTTGCCCATGACGATGAAGAGGCGGCAGTTCGGGTTCATCGCGCCCGACGACCACCACTTGCGGCCGTTGATCACGTAGCCGTCGCCGTCGCGCTCGATCCGCGTGGCGATGTTGGTGGCGTCCGAGGAGGCGACGTCGGGCTCGGTCATGCAGAAGGCGGAGCGGATCTGGCCGTCCAGCAGCGGCTTGAGCCAGCGGTCGCGCTGCTCGGGCGAGCCGAACTGGGCGAGCACCTCCATGTTGCCGGTGTCGGGGGCGGCGCAGTTGACGGCCTCCGGGGCCAGGTTGGGGCTGCGGCCGGTGATCTCGGCCAGCGGCGCGTACTGCAGGTTGGTCAGCCCCGCCCCGTGCTCGGCGTCGGGCAGGAACAGGTTCCACAGGTCGCGCTCGCGGGCGGACCGCTTGAGGTCCTCGATGACGGGCGGGCGGGCCCACGGGTCGGCGGCCTCGGCCATCTGCTGCTCCAGGACGGGCTCCGCGGGGTACACCTCCTCGTCCATGAAGTCCGTGAGCTTCTCGTGCAGCTCGGCCGTGCGTTGGTCGAATCCGAAGTCCATCAGCTCTCTCCGTTGATCGCTGCGATGCCCTCTTCGAGCAGGGGCGGAACCAGATCGCCGATCTCGTCGAAGCCGGCCCCGACGGTCTGGCCGTGCGTGTACCGGTAGTGGATTCCCTCGAGCACGACGGCCAGCTTGTAGCAGGCCAGGCCGACGTACCAGTGCAGGTCGTCGCTGAGCGGGGCGCGGGCCGCGTAGCGTTCGAGCAGCTCGTCGCCGCTGGGGAACCCGGCCGCGGCGCCGAGGCCGTCAGCGATCGGGTTCCGGCCGGTCTTGATGCGGTCCAGCACGTTCCAGTACGCCAGCAGCAGCCCCAGGTCCGTCTGCGGGTCGCCGATCGTCGCCATCTCCCAGTCCAGGACCGCGGCGACGTGCAGGGTGTCCGGGTCGACGATGAGGTTGTCGAGCCGGTAGTCGCCGTGCACGATGGCGGGCCGCGGGCTGGCGGGGATGGTGGCGGCGAGCCGCTCGCGCAGGGTGTCGGCCGCGGGCAGGTCGCGGCTGCGGGAGTGCTCCAGCTGCTTGCTCCAGCGGCGGACCTGGCGCTCCAGGAAGCCCTCGGGCCGCCCGAACTCTGCCAGCCCGACCTCGGCCGGGTCGACGAGGTGCAGCTCGGCCAGGGTGTCCATCATCGCGAAGGCGACCTTGCGGCGGTTGTCGAGGCCGAGCGGGTCGGTCTGCTCGCGGTGGCGCAGCACGGCCCCGGGCACCCGGGCCATGAGGTAGAACGGCGCGCCGAGCACCGAGTCGTCCTCGCACAGCAGCAGGGCCTCGGGCACGGGCACCGCGGTGGGGCCGAGCGCGGAGATGACCCGGAACTCGCGGGCCATGTCGTGCGCGGTGGCCAGCACGTGGCCCAGCGGCGGGCGGCGCAGGACGAAGACCTCGTTGAGGACGTAGGTCAGGTTGGACCGGCCGCCGGCCACGAGCTCGGCGGTGAGCGGCGCGCCGACCAGGCCGGGGGCCTTCGACTCCAGGTAGGTCCGCAGGCGGGGCAGGTCGAGACCGGGCGGGGTGGTCATCCGATCAGTCCATGGTTGAGACACGTTCTCTGTCAAGCCGCCTGGTCCGATTTGTCGGTCTCGGCGCCCTCTGAAACGTTCCGGCGCCGACACCGCGGCGAAACGGCGCGGAAACTCGATCTCGGCAACCTGTTGGCAGTACCGGAGAGCAAGGCGTACACCAACGGCGGCGTGCACCTCAAGCCAAGGACGAACGGGAGGTCGACTCACATGCTGCTCAGGCTGCGGGTTGCGCTGCCCGACCGTCCCGGCTCACTCGGGCAGGTTGCCCGGACGCTGGGTGTGGTCGGCGCGGACATCGTTTCGGTAGTTGTACTGGAACGCGTCAGCGGTCGTGCGGTGGACGACTTCACCGTGGTATGGCCGGCTTCGGCCCCGGTCGATCGCGTACTCACCGGCCTCGCGGCGATCCCAGGCGTTCGCGTGGACGGTGTGTGGCGCGGCACCGAGTTGTCGGAGCCGAGCAGCGGCCGCGAGGTCGCGCTGATCGGACAGGTGGCGGCGAACCCGGATCACGGCCTCGCGACGGTCGTGGACGCGACGCCCGCACTGTTCGGCGCGGACTGGGCGGTGGCGATCCTGGTCGGATCGGACTGGGCGGGCGGCGGCGCGCGCACTCAGGCCTGGTCCGGCTCAACGGTGGTCAGCGCGAGCTGGCGAGCTCCGGATGTCCCCCCACAGGTGGACATCGCACCACTCCGGCCCCGTGCGTTGAGTGCAGCTGACGGCGTTCATCTCGCTGTCGCGCCTTTCCAGCGCGGTGGTCTGGTCCTTGTTGTCGGCCGCGGCGGGGCGGACGGCGACGCGGGAGCACCACCCTTCCACGGTTCCGAGGTGGAACGGCTGGCGCAGCTGGTCGGTGCAACCGCATCTGTGCTGGGGGAAAAGCTGGCGGGGCCCGGTTTGGCGGAACCGGGTGAGGCGGGGCGCTCCGTTACCGGGGCCCCCGCTCCCGCCGGCACAAGATGACACTCTGGCGAATCCGGGCGACGGTGGACGACCGCCCGGGTTTCCTCTCCGTGCTCACCGCGAGCCTGGCCCTGCGCAAGGTCAACATCCTCTCCGTGCAGGTCCACACCACCGAGACCGGCGCCGTGGACGACTTCCTGGTCGAGGCGCCCGACGAGCTCACCCGGGCCGACCTGGCCGACGCGGTGCAGCGCGGCCGCGGGCGGGACCCGTGGATCGCCCCGGCCGACGTGCGCGGGCTGATCGACGAACCGACGCGGGTCCTCGCGCTGGCCACCAAGGTCCTCGACGGCCGGGCCGGGCTGGAGGAGGCCCTGGCCGCGCTGCTGGGCGACTGCGACATCTCCTGGCGGTCCTCCGGTTCCGGCGGCTTCACGGCCACCGGGATGCAGCTGAGCGACCCGGCCGGCGGCACGCTCTACATCCGCCGCGCCGAGCCGGTGTTCACGCCCGCCGAGTACGCCCGGGCCCAGGCCCTGGTCGAGCTGGTCGGCGTCGCGACCCGGCACGCGGCGGCCTGAGCGGAGGCTGAGAAAGGGCCACTCCTACCGGCGCGCGTCTACGTGTAGTCTGCCGACATGTTGCATGGGTACATGTCGGGGGACGACGCATGAGCGCGCTCGAGTACGCCAGAACCCAGTTCGGGCTCACGGCCTCGCTGCACTTCACGTTCGTCATGGTCACGCTCGGGCTCGTGGTGCTCGTCGCCGTCATGCAGACGCGTTACACGATCACGGGCCAGGAGGTGTACGGCCGGATGGCCCGCTTCTGGGGCCAGCTGTACGCGATCAACTACGCGGTCGGCATCGCCACCGGGCTCGTCATGGAGTTCGAGATCGGGCTCAACTGGAGCGGGCTGTCCCGGCTGACCGGCGACGTGTTCGGCGCGCCGCTCGCCCTGGAGACGCTCATCGCCTTCGTGCTCGAGTCGACGCTGCTCGGCATGTGGATCTTCGGCTGGGGGCGGCTCGGCAAGCGGCTGCACCTCGCGCTGATCTGGGGTACCGCCGCAACCGCCCTGCTCTCGGCGTTCTGGGTGCTGGTGAGCAACGCGTTCCTGCAGCATCCGGTCGGGTACGCGCTGGACGAGCACGGCACCGCCCGCCTGACCGACTTCGGGGCCCTGCTCACCAACAGCGCCCTGTGGTTCGCCCTCGCGCACGCGGTCGCCGCGACAATGGTCGCCGGCGGCGTGCTGGTGGCCGGCGTCTCGGCGTGGCGGCTGCGCCGCGCGAAGACCGACGACTTCGAGCTGTTCCGCCGCTCGCTGCGCCTGGGCATCCGGGTCGGGCTTATCGGGACCTTCTTCACCATCGGCTTCGGGTACGCCCAGTTCGGCTGGATCGGCGACAACCAGCCGATGAAGATGGCCGGCGGCCACACCGCGCTCGAGCGCCAGGCCGAGATGGTGCAGCGCTTCGGGCCTGGCAGCTACATCGTCAGCGACAACGTCGGCGCCGCCCTCGGCATGATGATCCAGATCGCCAACCTGCTGTTCCTGTTGCTGCTCATCGCCCAGGTGCTGACGTTCCGCGACGTGCTCATCCGCCGCCGCTGGGCCCGGCCGATGTCCTGGCTGCTCACCGCGCTCATCCCGGTGCCGATGCTCACCGCGCTCCTGGGCTGGTTCGTGCGGGAGGAGGGGCGGCAGCCCTGGGCCGTGTACGGCCTGCTGCGCACCGCCGACGCCGTGTCGCCGATGGGCGCGGGCGCGCTGCGCTGGTCGACGTTCGGCTTCACCGCGCTCGTGGTCGCGCTGGTCCTCGTCGACTGGTGGCTGATGGCCCGGGCCGCGGCGAGCAGACCCGACGACGCGTTCGGATTCGAGCCCGAGCCCGAGCCCGTCGCGGCCGAGCGGCTGGGGGCGGCCGCATGAGCGGCACGGAGCGAAGCGGAGTGGCCGCTCATCATGAAGCTCGGCTCTCGTCATGCCGTTGCCGGAGCGAAGCGGAGGTGACGGCATGAGCACGCTCTGGTACTGCATCCTCGGCGCGCTGTTCGCCGCGTACTTCGTCCTCGGCGGGCTCGACCAGGGCGTCGCGATGCTGCTGCCCACCATGCGCGGCGACGGCGAGCGCCGCGCCGCCCTCAACGCGATCGGCCCGATGTTCCTCGGCAACGAGGTCTGGGCGGTCGGCGCCGCCGGGGTGCTCATCGCCGCGTTCCCGCGGCTGGAGGGCGAGCTGTTCACCGCCGCCTACCCGGCCGTGGTCGCGGCCGTGCTCGGCCTGCTCGCGCTCAACGCCGGCGTCCAGCTGCGCAGCCGGGGCCGGCGCCGGGGCGGCTTCGACGCGCTCATCGCCGCGGCCGGGCTGACCCTCGCCGCCGCCTGGGGGCTGCTGTTCGGCGTGCTGCTGCACGGCGTGCCGATCACCGCCGACGGCCACGTGCACGGCCTCGCGCCCTTCGCCGACCCGGTGGTCTGGCTGACGGCCGCGGCAAACGTGCTGCTGGTGCTGGCGCACGGGGGCGCCTACCTGCACTGGAAGCTCGGCGCCCGGCGCCCGCGCGGCCTCGTCGCCGGCGCGGTCGCGGCCCTGGCCCTCGCCGGCTGGTGGATCGAGGCCCCCGCCGGCGTCCGTAACCCGGTCGCCGGCACCGTCCTCGCGATCGCCTGCGTCGCGGCGGTGATCGGGGCCGGCCGGCTGCGGCGCCCGGGCGCGGTGTTCGCGGCCACCGCTGTGGCGTGCGCCCTACCCGTCGTCGCGGCCGCGTCGGCGCTGTTCCCGGCCGTGCTAGCGTCCACGCTGGACCCGGGCGCGACGGTGACCGTCGACGGCGCGGCCGCCGGCGCTGACACGCTGCGGCTGCTCGCACTCGGCGCGGCCCCGCTGCTCCCGGTGCTCGTCGCCGTCCAGGCCGCCTGCTGGTGGCTGTTCCGGCGCCGGACGGCTCGGTACTGGTAGGGCGGCGCGACTCGTGGACAGAAGACTCCTGCGGCTGGGCCCGGTCCGGCGCTACGCGATGGTGCTGGCGGGCTCGGCGCTGCTGGCCGCGGTGCTCGTGGTCGCGCAGGCGGTCAGCCTCGCGACCCTGCTCGCCGCGGCCGCCGACGGGCGGCTGGACCGCACCGCGCTCGTCGTGGGGGCCGCGACGGTACTCCTGCGTGGTCTGCACGCCGCGGCGCTGACCGCGATCGCCGGGCGGGCCGCGGCCGACGTCAAGGCCCACCTGCGCGAGCGGCTGCTGGACGCGGCCGCCCGGCGCGGGCCCGGCTGGCTCGCCGGTCAGCGCGCGGGGGAGCTGGCGACCCTGGCCGGCCGCGGGGTCGACGGCCTCGACGGGTACCTCACCGGCTATCTGCCGCAGGTCTTCCTGGCTGCGTTCGTGCCGCTGGCCACCCTGGGCTGGCTGGCGCTCACCGACTTCACCTCGGCGGTCGTGGTCGCCCTCACCCTGCCGCTCATCCCGGTCTTCGGCATCCTCGTGGGCAAGTCCACCGGGGCCCGCACCCAGCGCCAGTGGCAGCAGCTCAGCCGGCTCGGCGGGCACTTCCTCGACACCGTGCGGGGCCTGGCGACGCTGCGCGCGTTCGGGCGCGAGGCGGCGTACGTCGCGCGGGTGCGGGAGAACGCGGAAGGGTACCGCCGCGCCACGATGCGCACGCTGCGCCTGGCGTTCCTGTCGGCGCTGGTGCTGGAGCTCGTCGCGACCGTCTCGGTCGCCCTGGTCGCCGTGCCCGTCGGCCTGCGCCTGCTCGACGGGCGCCTCACGCTCGGCGCCGCGCTCGCGGTGCTGCTGCTCGCGCCCGAGGCCTACCTGCCGCTGCGCGCGCTGGGCACCAGGTTCCACGCCAGCCAGGAGGGGCTGGCGGCGTCGGCGGAGGTTCATGCGGTACTGCAGGACGCTCCACCGGCGAGGACGGAGGCCCGGCTGCCCCCGGCGGACGCCGCCCTGGTCCTGGAGCGGGTGGAGGTGCGCTACGGCGACGTGGTGGCCCTGCGCGACGCGAGCCTGACCGTCGATCCCGGCGACCGCGTCGCCCTCGTCGGCCCCAGCGGCGGCGGCAAGTCCACGCTGCTGTCGCTCGTGCTCGGGTTCACCGCGCCGACCGCGGGCCGCGTGCTCGTCGGCGGCGCCGACCTCGCCACCCTCGACCTGGCCGCCTGGCGGGCCCGGCTCGCCTGGATGCCGCAGCGGCCGCACCTCTTCGCCGGCACCGTCGCCGACAACATCCGCCTGGGCTCGGAACACGCGACGCCGGCCGAGGTGGTCGCGTCCGCGCGCGCCGCCGAGGCGGACGGGTTCGTGCGGGAGCTGCCCGACGGGTACGACACCGACCTGGCCGCGCACGGCCTGTCGAGCGGCCAGCGGCAGCGCCTCGCGATGGCCCGGGCCTGGCTGCGCCGGGACGCGACGCTGTTGCTGTTCGACGAGCCGACGGCGCGCCTGGACGCGGCGAGCGAGGCGGCGGTGGTCGCCTCGGCGGCCCGGCTGGCGGCGGGGCGCACGGCCCTGCTGGTGGCCCACCGGCCGGCGCTGTTGTCGATCGCCACGCGCACGGTGACGGTCGACGGACGGCTCACCGAGGCGCGCCACCCGGTGGTGGCCGCGTGACACAGCTTGGCTCGCGCTGCGGTGGTGGTCCCGTGACGTCGGTTGCGCTGCGTCGCGCCTTCGATGGTCCGCTGGCGGTGGTGCTGCGTCTCGCCTTCGCCGGGCTGCTGGGCGTGCTCACCGAGGCCGCCGGCATCGGGCTCGTGGGCACCGCGACCTGGATGATCGTCCGCGCGGCCGACCGGCCGCCGCTCGCCGCGCTCGCCGTCGCCATCGCCGCGGTGCGCGCGTTCGCCCTGCTCAAGGGCGGGATCCGGTACGCCGAGCGCCTGGCCGGCCACGACGTCGTACTCCGCGTGCTCGCCTCCCTGCGCGCCCGCGCGTTCGCGGCGCTCGCGTCCCGGCCCGCCGCGCCCGCGCGCGGCGACGCGCTCAGCCGCGTGGTGTCCGATGTGGACGCGGTGCAGGACCTGCTGCTGCGGGCCGTCCTGCCGGCCGCGACCGCGGCCCTGGTGGGCGCGGTCGCCGTCGCCGCGTTCCTGGCCGTCTCGCCCCCGGCCGCCCTCGTGCTCACCGCCGCCCTCGTGGTCGCCGGCCTCCTCCTGCCGCTGCTCGGCGCCACCCTCTCCCGCCCGGGCGCGGCCCTCGCGTCCGCGCGCGGCGACGTCACCGAGTCCACTGTGGACATCGCGCACGGCTCCGCGGAGCTGCTCGCGTTCGGCGCCATGCCGGCCGCCCTGGCCACCGCGTCCGCGCGGGGCCGGCGCCTGGCCCGGCTGGAGGCCCGCACCGCGGCGGCCGGGGCCGTGGTTTCCGGAGCGGCGGCCGCGGTACCGGCGGCGAGCGCCCTGGCCATCGCCGCCCTCGTGTCCGGGTCCGCCGCGCCGGTGCTCGCGCTGGTCGCGCTGAGCGTCGGCGAGGTGGTCGTGCCGCTCGCCGCGGCGGCCGCGCGCCAGACCGAGGTGCGCGGCGCCCTGCGCCGGGTGCGCGAGCTCACCGCCGTCGTGTCGCCGTCCGGCGCGGCCGGGCGCCGGGAGTTCACCGGCGCTGCCGTCGCGCCGCGGGACGGGGTGCCCGCGGGCGGGGGCGAGGTGCGGGAGTTCGCTGACGGTGCCGTCGCGCCGCGGGACGGGGCGCCCGCGGGCGGGGGCGAGGTGCGGGAGTTCGCTGACGGTGCCGTCGCGCCGCGGGACGGGGCGCCCGTGAGCGGGATCGACGCGCGGGCGCGTGCCGGCGCTGCCGTGGCGCCGCGGGACGGGGCGTCCGCGGGTGGGAGCGGGGTGCGGGAGTTCGCTGACGGTGCCGTCGCGCCGCGGGACGGGGCGCCCGTGAGCGGGATGGACGCGCGGGCGCGGGCCGGCGGTGCCGTGGCGCCGCCGGCCGGAGCCGCCGGGGGCCGGGCCGGGGTGCGCGGCGTCCTGCGGGAGTTCGCCGCTGGCGTCGCCGAGCCGGTCGTCGTCGAGCGGCGGGCGCATCGCGGGCCGGTTTCGGTGCGGCTGCGGGGCGTGTCGGTGCGCTACCCGAACGGTACGCGCGACGCACTGTCCGATGTGGACCTCGCGCTGCCGGCCGGGCGGCGGGTCGCCGTCGTCGGGCCCAGCGGGGCCGGGAAGTCCACGCTGCTGTCCGCGATCGCGGGCGCGGTGGCGCTGCGCGGTGGGTTCGTCGAAGGCCGGCCGGACGGGGTCGAGCCCTGGCAGGTCGCCGGGGGTGTGTTCGCCGACGCGCATGTGTTCCACGCCACGGTGCGGGAGAACCTGACGCTCGGGCGGCCCGGGTTCGGTGACTCGCATCTGCGGGCCGCGCTCGTCGCGGCCGGGCTGGGGGAGTACGGCGACCGCCTCGACGACGTCGTCGGCGAGGACGGCGGGCGGCTCTCCGGTGGGCAGCGTCAGCGGCTGCTGCTGGCCCGGGCCCTGGTCGACCCGCCGCCGGTACTGCTGCTCGACGAGCCGACCGAGGGCCTCGACCCGGCCGCGGCCGACGCGGTGCTCGCCACGGCGCTGCACGCGGCCGGGGAGCGCACGGTCGTCGTGGTCACGCACCGCCGGGCCGACCTGGCCGCCTTCGACGACGTGGTGACCGTCGCGGAGGGGCGCGTCAGCGCGTGACGATGGTCCCGGCCGGGCCGGGCCTTCTGGCCTTGCGGCGGTGCGCTGTGCGATTCTGGAGCGCGTGGAGAGGGTGCCGCAGCCCGCAGCCGGCCCGATCGACGCCTACGTCGACGGCCTCACCTCCGTCCTGCGCGGCCCGGGGCGCACGCGCGCCGAGATGATCACCGAGGCGCGGCACAGCCTCGAGGACGCCGCGGCGGCGCACTCCGATGCGGGGCTGTCGGAGCTGGAGGCCGAGCGGCGCGCGGTCGCCGAGTTCGGTTCGCTGCGCGCGGTCGCCCCGGCCTACCAGGCCGAGCTCGCCGCCCAGCAGGGGCGCCGCACCGCGACCTGGATCGCGCTGGCCCTCCCGCTGGTGAACGTCCTGGCCCCGCTCATGTGGTGGGACAGCCCCTGGGGCGTCGACGAACACGCCACCCACCTGTACTGGGTGCTCGTCGACCACTTCAAGTACACGTCGTTCGTGGCCGCCGGGGTCGCCGCGCTGGTGGTGCTCGGCTTCTCGTGGGGCAGCCGGTATCTGCGCGACGGGGTGCGGTACACCCGCGTCGTCGGCCTCGCCGCGGTGACCTTCCTCGGTCTGCACGCGCTGCTCGGCGCGGCCGTGTTCGGGCTGAGTCTCTATCAGTGGCCGGCCGCGGCGACCTGGCCGCCGGTGATCTTCGGGATGGCCGTCAACCTCGGCGCGTTCGCCTACGCGGGCCTGCTCTCCGTGCGCTGCGTGCAGTTCGCGGTGCACGCCCGTGCGGCCTAGGGGCTGTGTCGAAGTGGGGTCGGAGCGAGGCGAGGCTCAGGCGTCGGCTGGGGCCGCGCCGGGCGCGCCCCGATACCGGGGTTGTATCGGGGTGTGACCGCTACGGTTCC
>NZ_JBEZDS010000045.1:0-103941 GCF_040648435.1 Dactylosporangium sp. NPDC049140
AGCGCCGGCCGGGGCGCGACCCGGGCCGGAACGTAGATGTACATGCCGAGGCCGGTCGGGTTGTTGCCGAAGCCGGTCACCTGGGTCAGGCCGGCGGCCAGGGCGGGCGGGCCCGGCAGGACCAGGGCGGCGAGGCCGGCCGCGAGTGCTGCGGCCGCGGCGAGCAGCAGCCGTGGGATACGGGTCATGGGGTACGTCCTGTTCTGATCAGGCGGCGGTGCAGCGCAGCACAGGCGTGCCGGGACTGCCGCTCACGGAGCCGAGGAAGCCGAACTGGGTGCTGGCGCCCGCGCTGAGCGCGCCGTTGTAGCTCACGTTGCGGGCCGTGACCGCGGCGCCGGAGGACGTGACCGTCGCGCTCCACACCTGGTTGACCGTTTCGCCGGAACCGAACTGCCAGGCGACGGTCCAGGACGCGATCGGGGCGGATCCGGCGGTGACGGTGACCGCGGCCTGGAAGCCGCCCTGCCACTGGCCGGTGACGGCGTACGTCGCGGTGCAGGCCCGGCCGCCGTCCGGCGGAGCGGAGCTCGAAGGCGAGGCGGGCGGAGCGGAGCTCGAGGGCGAGGCGGGCGGCGACGAGCTCGGACCGCCGGTGCTGCCGATGCTGCCCGGCACCGACCGGAGCGCGGCGTACCACGTGGCGGCCATCTTGTCGTAGCCGCCGGCGGTCGGGTGGACCCCGTCGACGAGGTCGGCGGCGGTCAGGACGGCGTGCATGTCGACGAGGTGGACGTGCTTACCGGCGCCCGCCCGGCTCTGCACGATGCCGGGGATGGCGGCGTTGAACGTGCGAACGGCCGACTCCTGGCCGGAGTTCGCGAGGGGAATGATGGTGGCGACGAACACCTCGGCGGTGGGTGCCGCGGAGGTGATGTGGTCGATGAGCGTCGACAGCCGGCCGGGCGCACCGGACTGGTTGTAGTTCTGCAGCACATCGTTGGTCCCGATGTGCAGCAGGACCGTGTGCGGGTTCGACGTGCGCAGCCAGCCGGCGATATTGGCGTCGATCTGGTCGATGCGCCAGCCCGGGTGCCCCTCGTGGTCGTGGTCGCCGAGCGCGGCCGGCCCGTTGAACTGCGAGCCGACGAGGTCCACCCGGTAGCCGCCGGCGGCCACGCGCTGCCACAGCCCGATCCGGTAGCCGCCGGGCACCTGCGTGCCCTCGGTGATCGAGTCGCCGAGGGGCATGACCCGCACGCCGCCGTTGGACTCCGCCCCGGCGAGACCGGGCGTCAGAGCCATGGCGGTCGCGGTCGCCACGGCGACCGCGACGAGCATTCGATGAAGTGACTTCACGCGCCCTCCAGAAGGCTCCGTGTTAGCGCTAACAGCCGCGACCGGACGCTGCCAGAGACGGGCCGGCAATTCAAGGGGACAAGGGTCGTAGATGCATTGGCGTGTATCGCTGTGATGTAACTTTCGTTTCTGCGGAAACCGACCTTCAACCAGGCCACGACATAACAGTTATCGCTAACATCGCCCGAACCCGGCGCGACCGATCGGGTCGCCGCCGGTGCGGCGGAACCGCCATCCCCCGGATGCTCGTCCGGCGGCCGGTTACGCATAATCGTGTACCGATGAGAGGCGTGGTGCTATTCACGGCGGGGGTCTCGGCCGGGCTGCTCACCGTCGCGGTGGCCCGGGGCTGGCTCGGGCCGGACGTCGGCCGCGGGGCGGCGTTCTGCGAGGCCGCGCGGCCGGGGCCGGTGAAGCAGCCGGCGAACACGTTCAGCAACCTGGGGTTCGTGGTCGCCGGGCTGCTGATCGCGGCTGATCGCGGTACCAAACCCATCAACACGGCGATGGCGTGCCTCGTCGTGCTGCTCGGGCCGGCCAGCGCCGCCATGCACGCCACGCAGTCGGCGGCCGGTGGGGGGCTCGACGTGCTGAGCATGTTCCTCATCGCGTCGTTCGCGCTCGGGTACGCCGTGATGCGGTGGCGCCGGGCCGGGTGGCGCACGATGGGCGTGACGTTCGCGGCCGGGGTCGCGGGCTGCGAGCTCGCCGGGCGGTGGCACGAGCCGGTCCCGGTGGTGATGTACGCCGGGAACGCCGCCTTCGGGCTGCTGCTCGTCGCCGCGGCCGGGCTCGAGGTCGCGATCATCCGCCGCGGGGAGGTGCGGTCGCGGCCGGGCTACGCGTACGCGTCGGTCGGCACGATGCTCGTCGCGTTCGGCGTGTGGAACGCCACCCAGAGCCGGCTGTGCGACCCGTACTCGCCGGTGCAGGGCCACGCCGTGTGGCACCTCATGACCGCGGCCGCCGCGTACCTGCTCTACCGGTACTACGCGAGCGAGCGTTGAGCAGCGGGCCCGCGGCCGCCCGGGGGGTATGGGCGGCCGCGGGTGTCTGCGCTGTACAGGCAGCATTCCCGTAGCAAACGCTACGGGTCCATGTTTCGATGTCGCTACGGGATCTCCGTACGGGATCGTTTGGAGTTGCACGACAGGACGGGGGAAGCATGGCGCTGCCGCCCGACCCGGCCCGGGCGCACGGCCTGGACGAGCTCGTCGGCTGCCTGCGCGGGCTGAAGGCGTGGGCCGGGGACCCGTCGTTCGAGACGATCACGCGCCGGATCAACGCGCGCTGGCGGGCCGCCGGGCGCCGGGCGGACGAACTGGCCCGGCGCGGTACCGTCGTCGACTGCTTCAAGACCGGCCGCCGCCGCATCAACGCGGAGCTGATGGTCGCGGTGGTCCAGGCGCTGCACGACTACCCGGAGTACCTGGCCCGCTGGCGGCAGGCCCTGCGCGACGGCCGCGTCGGCACGGAGGCGGCGGCCCGCGTCCGGGTCGCCGACCGGCTGCCGGCCGACATCGCGTTCGTCGGCCGCGACGCCGAGCGGCGGCGGATCGCCGGGCCGGTCACCGTCGTCAGCGGCATGCCCGGCGTCGGCAAGACCGCGTTCGCCGTGCACGCCGCGCACCGGCTCGCCGCGGAGGGCCGCTTCGACGCGACGTTCTTCGCCGACCTGCGCGGGCGGCACCCCGATCCGGCGCTGCCGCCGGCCGAGCCGGGCCAGGTGCTCGACGGCTTCCTGCGCCTGCTGGGCCGCCCCGCCACGCCGGACCGGGCGGCGGCGCTGCGGGCGCGGCTGGAGGGCCGGCGGGTGCTGCTGGTGCTGGACAACGCCGCGTCGGCGGAGCAGGTGCGGCCCCTGCTCGACGCCGTCCCCGGCGCCCAGGCGCTCGTCACGTCCCGGCGCCGCCTCGACGACGCGGACACCCGGATCTGCCTGTGCCCGTTCACGCCGGCCGAGGCCGAGCGCATGCTGCGCGGTGCGGTGCCCGGCGTGCCGGTCGGCGCCGACCCGGACGCGTACCGCCGGGTCGCCCACCGCTGCGGCCATCTGCCCCTCGCGCTGCGCCTGACGGCCGGGCAGATCGCGGCCCGCACCGGGTGGACGGTCACCGACCACGCCGACCGCCTCGACGAGCGCCACGCCCGCCTGCGCCTCGACGGTGAGGTCGAGGCCGCGCTGCATCCGTCGTACCGCGCGCTGCCGCCCGAGTCGCAGGCGCTGCTGCGGCGGCTCGCGCTGCACCCGGGCCCGGACCTCGACGCGGGCGCGGCCGCGGCGCTGCTCGGCACCGACCCCGCCACCGCAGCCCCGCGGCTGCAACGGCTGGCCGACGAGCATCTCCTGGAGCGGCCCGCGCCCGGCCGCTACGCACTGCACGATCTCGTCCGTGTCTTCGCCCGCGACCGCGCCGAGGACGAGGACCGCCCGGCCGAGCGCGCGCTGGCCGCGGCCCGGCTGCGCGACCACGAACGGACGACCGTGCGCCGCTGACCGGCGGGGCCGGGCGCGCGGCGACCGCGGTGCGGACCCCGTCGACGGCGCCGCGCACCGACCGGGCCGGGCCCGGGCGCTCAGTCCACCGGCAGTCCGGCGTTCTGCGCGGTGAGCCGGGCGTGGGTTTCGAACAGCGCGTCGACGCCGGCCTCGTCGATCCAGGCGAAGTGCCCGTAGGCCTCCAGCGACACGAAGCCGTGCAGCGACGACCACACGTGCAGCATGGCCTGGAAGGTGTCGGCCGGGATGGCGATGGGCAGCTCGTCGTTCTTGGTCGCGGCGCAGGCCGCGATCGCCGGGTGGACCTCGCGGATCCGCGGCGGGCCCAGCCGCCCGGCCATGAGCGCCTCCACGAACAGCGCGGACATCTGCGACATCGCCCGCTGCGCCGCCTCCGTCGTCGAGCCGTCCTCGGGGGCGACGTAGCCGCTGACGGGCAGGCCGAAGATCAGCGCGAAGCGCTGCGGCTCCTCGCGGGCCCACCGGCGGTAGCTGTGGGTGATGGCTCGGAACCGGCCGGCGATGTCGTCGGCGGGCAGGGCGTCGCGGGCCTCGGCCACGGCGGTGCCGAGATCGTTGTACGCGTCGGTGATGAGCTCGCTGAGCAGCGCGTCGCGGTCGGCGAAGTACCGGTACAGCGCCGGAGGGGTCATGTCCATCGCACGGGCGATGTCGGTGAACTTGAGGTCGGCGGTGCCGTGCTCGTGCATGAGGGTGACCGCCGTGCGCTTGATCTCCTCGATCGTGGCGGCGCGGGCCTTCTCGCGCCGGGGGGCGGGGCGCGGGGCGTTACCCATGGCGTTCCTTCCGATGAACGGTGCGTTAAGCATCGTTACAGACGTGAAGCCGCTTGACAAGTGATGGCTCGTAGTGTTCGTTAATAGTCGTAACGGAGATGACGCGACATTACCTGAGGCAGGAACGATGACCGACCTCGCAACGCGCCCGCAAGCCGAACCAGCAGGTCAACCGGGGCCCAAGCTCGGCCCGCTCGGGCGCCTCGGGCGCCTGTCCTACCGCCGGAGAGGTATCACCGTCCTCGCCTGGCTCGCCGCGCTCGCCGCCTCCGTCGTGCTCTCGGCGTTCTTCGGCGGCGATTTCAAGGCCGACTACTCGGCGCCCGGTTCGGACTCCAAGGCGGCCCTCGAGCTGCTCGAGCAGCGTTTCCCGAGCCAGTCCGGGGCGACCGTCTCGGTCGTCGTGCGCGCCGACGGCGGCGTCGCCGGCGTCCAGGGCGAGGTCCAGGCGCTGCTTGCGGCGCTGGCCAAGGCGCCGCACGTGACCGCCGCCGAGGACCCGTTCACCAAGCCCGGGGCGATCGCCGGGGACGGCCGCACCCTCGCCGCCGACCTTCGCCTGGACGTCACGAACCCCGACGACATGCCCGTCGCCGACAGCCAGCGGCTGCTGGACATCGCCCACGCCGCCGAGCACCCCGGCCTGACCGTCGCGCTGGGCGGCCAGAGCATCCAGCGGGCCGAGCAGGGCGCGATCGGCTCCGAGGGCATCGGCCTGGCCGCCGCGATCGTCATCCTGCTGCTCATGTTCGGCTCCGTCGTGGCCGCCGGCCTGCCCGTCATCGTCGCGGTCGCCGGGCTGGCCGTCAGCAGCAGCCTGACCGGGCTGCTCATCCTGGCCGTCGACGCGCCGGACTGGTCGACGTCGCTGGCCACCATGATGGGCATCGGCATCGGCATCGACTACGTGCTGCTGATGGTCACCCGCTTCCGCGAGTGGCGCGCCGCCGGGCTCGATCCCGAGGCCGCCACCGTCGCGACGCTGGACACGGCCGGCCGTTCGGTAATGGTCGCCGGGAGCACGGTCATCGTCAGCATGCTCGGCCTGTTCGCCATGGGCCTGTCCTTCATGCGCGGCGCGAGCCTGGTCACCATCCTGGGCGTCCTCGTCACGCTCGTCGCCAGCGTGACCCTGTTCCCGGCGCTGCTCGGGTACCTCGGCCGCTACGTCGACAAGCTCCGCCTGCCGCTGGGCCGGCGCGCCGCCGTCACCGTCTCCGCCGGCGGCCATATCGAGCCGGGCCGCACCTGGCTGGGCTGGAGCCGTGCCGTCCAGCGCCACCGGTTCCTCGCCGCCCTCGCCGGCGTGGCGATCCTGCTGGCCCTCGCCGCGCCGTTCCTCGGCGTGCGGTTCGGCTTCCCCGACGCGGGCAACAACCGCGCGGAGACCTCCACCCGCCAGGCGTACGACCTGGTCGCGGAGGGCTTCGGCCCCGGTGCCAACGGCCCGCTCGTGCTCGCGGTGGAGCTGCCCTCCGGGGAGGCGCCGCTGGACGCCCTCGCCGCCGCGCTGCAACGCACCGACGGTGTCGCGGCCGCCCTGCCGCGCCAGCTCAACGGGGCCGGCGACACCGCCGTCATCACGGTGCTGCCGAAGTACGGCCCGCAGGACGAACGGACCGAGCGGCTCGTCGAGCGCCTCCGCGACACCCTGCCCGCCTCGGTCGCCGGCACCGGCGCGGTCGTGCACGTCGGCGGCGTCACGGCGACGGCCATCGACAGCACGGCCAACATCTCCCGGCGCCTTCCGCTGCTCATCGGCGGCGTCGTCCTGCTGTCCATGCTCCTGCTGCTCGTGTCGTTCCGCAGCGTCGCCGTCGCGGTCAAGGCCGCCGCGATGAACCTGCTCTCCGTGGCCGCCGCCTACGGCGTGGTGGCCCTGGTCCTGCAGGGTGGCTGGGCCGGCCGGCTGATCGGCATCGACACCGAGACCCCGCTGCCCGCGTTCATCCCGGTGCTCATGTTCGCGGTCCTGTTCGGCCTGTCGATGGACTACGAGGTGTTCCTGGTCAGCCGCATGCGCGAGGTCTGGACCCGCACCGCGGACAACGGCCGGGCGGTGACGGAGGGACTCGCCGGCACGGCCCGGGTCATCACGGCGGCCGCGGCCATCATGATCGCCGTGTTCGCCGCCTTCGTCCCGAGCCCGGATCTGGTGCTGAAGGTCATCGGCGTCGGCATGGCCGCGGCGATCCTGCTGGACGCGACAGTCGTCCGGCTGCTGCTCGTCCCGGCCGTCATGCACATCCTGGGCCGGGCCAACTGGTGGATGCCGGCCTGGCTGGGCCGCCTGCTGCCGGAGCTGCACGTCGAGGGCCGGGCGCACGAGCACCTGCCCACGCCGGAGCCGGAGCTCGTGCCGGCCTGACCGGCACCACCGGGGGCCCGCCGCACACCGCGGCGGGCCCCCGGCGTATGCCGGCCGCACGTGGCGTGAACGTGCCCGCCCCGCCGCCGTGCGACGGCGATGCCGGCATCGCCGCCCCGGCGTCAGCGCCGGACGGTCTCGCGGAACGGGCGGAAGAAGTCGCGCAGCTCCTGCGCGTACAGCGCGGGCTGCTCGAACGGCGCGAAGTGCCCGCCGCGGGCCGGCTCGCGCACGTACGTCGTGTTCGCGATGCGGTCGAGCCAGGCGCGGGGCGGGCGGACGAGGTCGCCCGGGAAGAGCGAGAATCCGGACGGTACCTCGACCCGGCGGGCGTGCTGCGCGGGCGGGATGGCGCCGTTCGCGCGGTACATCCGCATCGCCGGGCCGATCGTGCCCGTCAGCCAGTAGATGGTGATGTTGGTGAGGATCTCGTCCTTGGAGTACACGCTCTCGAGGTCGCCGCCGCAGTCGCTCCAGGCGCGCAGCTTCTCGGCGATCCAGGCGGCGAGCCCGGCCGGGGAGTCGTGCAGCCCCACGGCGGCGGTCTGCGGCCTGGTGCGGTGCATGGCGGCGTAGGCGCCCTCGGCCGCGCCCCAGGCCGCGGCCGAGTCGAGGAACGCCCGCTCCTCGGGCGCGAGGAGGGCCGGGTCGCCGGTGTACACGGGCATGCCCACGTCCATGCGGTGCACCGCCACGACCCGCTCGGGGTGATCGAGGGCGAGGTACCGGCTCACGCCCCCGCCGATGTCGCCGCCGGCCGCGCCGAAGCGCGGGTAGCCGAGCACGTCCATGAGCTCGGCCCAGAGCCCCGCGACCTGGATCGTGTTCACCGGCGGCCCGGCGGGCCGGTCGGAGTAGCCGTAGCCGGGCATGTCCGGCACGATCACGTCGAACGCGTCGGCGGGGTCGCCGCCGTGCGCGCCCGGGTCGGTCAGCAGCGGGATGACCTTGGTGTACCGCCAGAAGGAGTCCGGCCATCCGTGCCCGAGGATCACCGGGAACGCCGGTCCGGCCGGCGCCGCGGCGCGGGCGTGCACGACGTGGAGCCGGAGGCCGTCGCCCAGGGTGACCCGGTAGCGCGGCAGCCGGTTCAGCGCCGCCTCCCGCGCGGGCCAGTCGAAGCCGTCGGCCCAGTACGCGACGAGCTCGCGCAGGTAGGAGACGTCGGCGCCGAGATCCCAGCCCGCGCCCGCGGGCTCGTCCGGCCAGCGCGTGGCCCGCAGCCGGACGCGGAGGTCCTCCAGCGGCCCGGCGCCGGCGAGCGGGGCGAACGGTTCGATCATGTCTGGAACCGTACCCCCGGTCCGATATGTACGATCGTACACATGAGCACTGCCGAACTCGGCGACGACGATCCGCGCTCGATGCGTGAGCGCATGCTGGCCGCGGCTCATTGAACACCGGAACGCGTTCTGTAAACAATTCCCAAAACACGTATTGACAACTTTAGTTACACCGCAGTTCAGTGAAAAGCGTGCTCAAACGCCGCCTCCTGTCCCAGACTGCCGCGCTCGCGCTCCTGCTGGGTGCGCTCGTCGCCGCCCAGCCGGCTCAGCCCGCCCAGGCTGCCACCAACGTCGTCACCGACGGCAACGCCCGCTTCGAGGTGCTCACCCCGACGCTCATCCGCCTCGAGTACGCCGGCGACGGCGCCTTCCAGGACGCGACCACGTTCAACGCCGTCAACCGCAACTTCCCGGTGCCGTCCTACACGACGACCGCCACGTCGGACGGGTACCGCGAAATCCGCACCAGCGCGCTGACCCTGCGCTACAAGCAGGGCAGCGGCGCCTTCACCGCGGCGAACCTCTCGGTCGCGCTGTCCACCGGGGTGACGGCCCAGCCCGCCTTCCCGAGCTACTGCGCCTGGAACACCGCCTGCGAGGCCGAGAACGCGCTGCTCACCGGGCGCGCCACGCCCGCCTACGACCATACCGGCTACACGGGCTCGGCGTTCGCCGCCGGGATCGAGTCCACCGGCTCCGGGATCGCGGTCGACGTCAGCGGCGTGCCCGCGGCCGGCAGCTACCGGCTGCAGGTCCGCTACGCCAACGCGACCGGCGGCGACGGGCAGAACACCACGCGCACGCTGTCCACGAGGGTCGGCAGCGCCGGCGGGCCGCAGCTCAGCCTGCCGCCGACCGGCAGCTGGGACACGTGGGGCACCGCGTCGGCGACGGTGAGCCTGCCGGCCGGCACGAGCACGGTCACGCTGGTGCAGAACGCGTCGGACGCCGGGCGCGTGAACATCGACAGCATCGCGCTGACGCCCACCGGCACCACCGCGTTCCCGGCCGCCTCGACGGCGCTGCTCACCACCGGCTACGGCGCCGGGCCCAAGGACGCCCTCGGCGGCTGGTCGCGCTCGCTGGACAACCCGCGCACGATCCCGGTCCCCGAGCACCCGGGCATCCTCGCCCGGTCCGGCTGGTACCTGCTCGACGACTCCCGCACCGCGCTGTTCAGCGCCGCGCACGCGCTCGCCGACCGGCCCTCGCACGGCAGCCAGCCGTACCAGGACGGCTACTTCTTCGGCTACGGGCAGAACTACAAGCAGGGCCTCGCCGACCTCAACGCGCTCACCGGCGGCTCCGCGCTGCTGCCCCAGTCGGCGTACGGCGTCTGGTACTCCCGCTACTACGGCTACAGCACGAGCGACTACCAGAACTCGCTGCTGCCGACCTTCCGCAGCACCTTCACGCCGATCGACTGGCTGGTCGTGGACACCGACTGGAAGTCGCCGAGCCAGTGGAACGGCTGGAACTGGAACTCCGCGCTGTTCCCCGACCCGCAGGGCTTCCTGAACTGGACCAAGCAGCAGGGGCTGAACGTCTCGCTGAACATCCACACCAGCATCGCCGGCAACGACCCGAAGTACGCGGCGGCCAGCAGCACCGCGGGCGGGCTGATCCCCGACGGCGGCAACTACGTGTTCGACTGGTCGAAGCCGGCGCACCTCAGTGCGTACATGAACCTGCACAAGCCCTTCGAGCAGCAGGGCGTGCGCACGTGGTGGCTGGACTACTGCACCGGCTGCGGCGCCTCGACCGCGTCCAACCCGCACGTGTCGCCGGACACCTGGATCAACCAGGCCTACGCGGACGCCGCGACGGCCCGGGGCCTGCGCGGGTTCTCCTTCGGCCGCATCGGCGGCGCGGAGTACGGCAACGACGACTCCAACTTCGCCGTCGGGCCGTGGGCCGAGCGGCGCAACACCTTGCAGTTCACCGGCGACACCCCGGCCACGTGGGACATGCTGAACTTCGAGGCCCGGTTCACCCCGGACGCGGCGGCCGCCGGCTTCTCCAACGTCAGCCACGACATCGGCAGCTTCCACGGCGGGCACCTCGCCGACGACATGTACGCGCGCTGGGTCCAGCTGGGGACCTTCCAGCCGATCGACCGGCTGCACTCCGACCACGGCGACCGGCTGCCGTGGAACTACACGGGCACGGCGGCGGCGAGCGCGGAGACGTTCCTGCGGCTGCGCGAGGCGCTCGTGCCGTACACGTACACCCTCGCCAAGCAGGCGAACACGACAGGCGTGCCGATCGTGCGGCCGCTGTACCTCAACTACCCGGCCAGCAACGAGGCGTACACGAACCCGACCGAGTACCTCTACGGCGACAACGTCCTCGTCGCGCCGATCACGAGCAGCTCCGGCTCCCGCTCGATGTGGGTCCCGCCGGGCACCTGGACCGACTACTTCACCGGGAACGTCTACAGTGGACCGGCCACGGTCACCGTGTCGGCCCCGCTGACCGAGATGCCCGTGCTCGTCAAGTCCGGCGGCATCCTGACGACCCGCACCGACTACGCCGACAACGCCGGCCAGCGGCCGCTGACCCAGCTGACGGTCAATGTGGCCGCCGGGGCCGACGGGAGCTTCTCGCTGTACTCCGACGCGGGTGAGGGCACGTCGACGGCCGCGACCAGCGCCCCGCTGGCGTGGAGCGAGGCGTCGCGCACGCTCACCATCGGCGCGCAGACCGGGTCCTTCACGGGGGCGCCGACCTCCCGGCAGTACACGCTGCGGCTCTCGAACTCCAACGCGCCCACGGCGGTCAGCGTGGACGGGGTGCAGGTGCCGGAGACCGCGTGGTCGTGGAACGCCAACCGGCGCACGGTGACGGTGACGACGGCCGCGCTACCGCTCAACGCCGCGCACACCGTCTCGCTGGCCGGCTCGGCCACCGCCAACCCGACCGGCGGCGAGGTCATCGGCGCCGGCGGCCTGTGCCTGGACGTGCGCGGCGGGGCGTCGGC
This sequence comes from Dactylosporangium sp. NPDC049140, assembly GCF_040648435.1. Lineage (NCBI taxonomy): Bacteria > Bacillati > Actinomycetota > Actinomycetes > Micromonosporales > Micromonosporaceae > Dactylosporangium > Dactylosporangium sp. NPDC049140. The sequence goes on from NZ_JBEZDS010000045.1 coordinate 11,231, forward strand.
GGACGGCACCGCGATGCAGCTGTACGGCTGCAACCACTCGGCCGCGCAGACGTTCGCCTACGGGTCCGACAACACCGTGCGGGTGCTCGGCAAGTGCCTCACCGCCGGGGCCGGCGTCACGATCAGCACGTGCTCCGGCGCGGCCGCGCAGCAGTGGTCGCACCAGTCCAACGGCGCCCTCACCTCCGGCGGGCAATGCCTGGACGTGCCGAACTCGAACACCACCCCGGGGGCGGTGCAGCTGCAGGTGTACACCTGCAACGGCTCCTCCGCCCAGCTCTGGAAACTGCCGCCGGGCCCGGTCACCGGCCCGGGCGGGCTGTGCGCCGACGTCGCGAACGCGTCGCCGGACTCCGGCACCGCGGTCCAGCTGTACACCTGCAACGGCAGCGACGCGCAGCGGTGGTCGGCCCCGGGCGACCAGACGCTGCGGACCCTCGGCAAGTGCCTCGACGTCGTCAACGGCGGGACCGCCAACGGCACCGCGGTGCAGCTGTGGGACTGCAACGGCACCGGGTCGCAGACGTGGACCACCCGCGCGGACGGGACGCTCTACAACCCGCCGTCGGGCCGCTGCCTGGACGACCCGAACAACAACCAGCACGCGGGTGACATCCTGCGCATCTGGGACTGCAACACCACGGCCGCCCAGAAGTTCCGGCTGGGCTGACCCCACGGGCGCATCGGGCTCTGCCGCCGCCACGGCAGGGTCCGATGTCCCGCGCTACGGTGGCTTTATGCCGAAAGCAGTCTGGAACGGAATCGTCATCGCCGAGAGCGACGACACCGTCGTGGTCGAGAGCAACCACTACTTCCCGCGCTCCGCACTGCGCGACGACGTGGTCCGGGAGTCGGGCACGCACACGGTCTGCCCGTGGAAGGGCACCGCGTCGTACTACACGCTCGAGCACGAGGGCACCCGCAGCGACGACGCCGTCTGGTACTACCCGGAGCCCAAGCCCGACGCCGCTATGGTGCGCGACCGGGTGGCGTTCTGGAAGGACGTGCAGGTCGTCGCCTGACGACGACGCCGATGGTGGCGCTGACCGGAACGGGGCCGAAGAGGCGCGAGTCGTAGCCAGGGGTGTCGCCGAGCACGACCATCGCGCCGGGCTCCACCAGCTCGGCGACGCGCTTGACGAGCCAGCCCGGCCGCTGGGGAGCGACCGGGCCGGCCTGGATCTCCACGCCCGGCGGGAGCCGCACCGGCCCGGTGGGCCGGTGCAGCACCACGATGTCGCCGACCCGGAGGGGCCGGCCGCGGTACCGGCGGGCGAGCACCAGATCACCGTCGTGCAGGGCGGGCGCCATGCTGCCGCCCGACACCCGCACGACGAACCACGGGAACCACTTCACGGCGACGGTGCCACCTGATCGGTCCGTTCCGCCCCCGCGCCGGCCGGAAAACCGATCAGCATGTACCCGTCGCGTACTTGGCGTAGCAGTGGTTCGGCACGCCCGGGCAGCCGTACATGCACTTCTGGCACCAGTGCAGGCCGCCGGAGCACCAGCAGCTGAGGTGGTAGGCGCAGTCGGCCTCCGCCTGCGCGGGGGCGATGCGGGCGAGCATGCGGTCGGCGAGCCGGTTCACGAGTGCGACCATGGGCGTCCTTTCTCGATCGAACAACGACGATCGAAGGGTCGACGACCGCGCGGAGAGGTGTCAACGCGCGACCGCGAAACGCCGGGCCGGGCGTGAAAGCGCCGTGAAAAACTGTCCCATCGAGATTGATCACGGTAACGTGCCCGGCGTGCGCCAGCCCCTCCACGACGCCTGGCACGCGGTGCGGCTCGGCGTCCGGGCCTGCCCGGGCCCGCTCGCCGGCGACGCCGCCGTCTCGCTGCTCGGCGCGGCCGTGCCGGTCGCCACCGTCTGGCTGCTCAAGCGCGCCCTCGACGAGCTTTCCGGCGGCGGCGGTACCGCCGGAGCGCTCACGGTGAGCATCGCCGGGCTGGCCGGCGCCGGGCTGCTCGCCGCCACCCTACCGTCGCTCGGCACGTTCCTGCAGCACCAGGTGGGCCGCGCGGTCGGCCGCCGCGCCCAGTCGGACCTGTACCGGGCCACGGCCCGCCTCGGCGGCCTCGCCCGGCTCGAGGACCCGCAGTTCCACGACCGCCTCCGCATGGCCCAGTCCGCCGGGCGGTCGGGCCCGGGCCAGGTCGTCGGCGGCGTGCTCGGCATCGCCCAGCTCACGGTGACCCTGGGCGGCCTGGTCGGGGTGCTCGCCGCGATCAGCCCGGCGATCGCCGCCGTCACCCTGCTGGGCCTCGGGCCCGCGCTGCTCGCCGAGGTGCGGCTGAGCCGCGAGCAGGCGGCGATGATGTGGAGCATCAGCCCGCACGAGCGCCGCGAGTTCTTCTACGCCGAGCTGCAGACCAGCATCCCGGCCGCGAAGGAGGTCCGCCTGCTGGGCCTGTCGGAGCTGTTCCGCCGGCGCATGCTCGACGAGCTCGCCGCGGCCGACGGGCAGCGGGGCCGCCTCGACGCCCGCACCCTGCGCGTGCAGCTGCTCCTGGGCCTGCTTTCGGCGGCGGTACTCGGAGCGACACTCGCCTGGGCCGCCCGCTCGGCGGTGCACGGCGGCCTGTCGGTCGGCGACGTCTCGGCGCTCGTGGCCGGGATCGCCGCGCTGCAGACGGCGCTCGCCGCGCTGGTCGGGCGCGTCTCGGTGGTGCACCACGCGCTGCTGCTGTACCGCCACTTCCGCGCCGTGCTCGACGCCGAGCCCGACCTGCCGCAGCCGCCGGACCCGCGCCCGGTACCGCCGCTGCGCCACGGCATCGAACTGCGCGACGTGTGGTTCCGCTACTCCCCCGACCAGGACTGGGTGCTGCGCGGGGTCAGCCTCGTCATCCCGCACGGCCGGGCGGTGGGCCTGGTCGGCCTCAACGGCGCGGGCAAGAGCACCATCGTGAAGCTGCTGTGCCGCTTCTACGACCCGACGCGGGGCGCGATCCTGTGGGACGGCACCGACCTGCGGGAGCTGTCCCTGGAGGGCCTGCGCGCCCGCATCGGCGCGCTGTTCCAGGACTACATGACCTACGAGCTGACGGCCGGGGAGAACATCGCCCTCGGCGACACGACCGCCTTCGGCGACGCGGACCGCATCGAGTCGGCGGCGGCGCGGGCCGGCATCGACCCGGTCCTGCGCGCCCTCCCGCGCGGCTACGACACGATGCTGTCCCGGATGTTCGTCGACGACTTCGACTCCGACGGCGTCCTGCTCTCAGGCGGCCAGTGGCAGCGCCTGGCCCTGGCCCGCACCTACCTGCGCGACCGCCGCGACCTGCTGATCCTGGACGAGCCGAGCGCGGGCCTGGACGCCGAGGCCGAACACGCCATCCACCACGGCCTGCACACCCACCGCACGGGCGCGACGAGCCTGCTGATCTCCCACCGGCTCGGCGCCCTGCGCGAGGCCGACACCATCGTCGTCCTGTCGGGCGGCGAGATCACGGAGCGGGGCACGCACGCGTCGCTGCTGGAGACGGCCGGGGAGTACGCCCGCCTGTTCCACCTCCAGGCCGACGGCTACCGCCCGGAGTCCGAACCCGTCGCCTGACGCCGCGCCGTCCACGCGGCCGGTGGCTGCTGCTCAACGACCCTCTGGTAGCCCCGTTCGTGCAGTCCCACGAGGCACGACTCCGCTGACGCCGCCCGCGAAGCGCGGACGCCTTCACGAACCTGTCAGGCCGTCGGTGTGCTGCAGCCACGCGTCGATGCCGGCCAGGGCCGACCCGATCAGGTCGTGGGGTGCTCCGCTGTGGCGCAGCGAGGTCCGCGCGCAGTCGGCCAGCTGCGCGTCGGTGAGGCCGAGGTGGTCCCGGACGCGGGCGTACTCGGTGAGCAGGTCCGTGCCGAACAGCAGCGGGTCGTCGGCGTTGATGCTGCAGGGCACGCCCCGGGCGAGCAGGGCCGGAAGGGGATGGCGGGCGATCGAGGGGACCACCGAGAGCATCACGTTGCTGGTGGGGCAGATGTCCAGCGCGACGCCGGCGGCCGTCAAGCGGTCGAGCAGTTCCGGGTCGGCGACGGCCGCCACACCGTGCATGATCCGGTCGGCGCCGAGCACCTCCAGCGCGTCACGTACCGACTGCGCACCGGTCAGTTCACCGGCGTGCGGTACGGCGAGGAGGCCACCGTCGCGGGCGATGGCGAACGCCTCGGCGAACAGGGGGCCCGGGGCCGCGGTCTCGTCGCCGTCCAAGCCGAACCCGACGACACCGTGCTCCCGGCGGCGGACCGCGAGCCGCGCCAGCGCAACGGCCTCGTCCGGCGGCCGGTCCCGGTTGGCCGCCACGACCAGTCCGAACCCCACGCGGTAGCGAGCCCGGGCGCTGCGTCCCGCGTCGAGTACGACGTCGAGCACTTCGGCATCGCCGCCCAGGCGGCCGCCGAACAGCCCCGGCCACATCGACGGTTCCACCCACACCGCACCCGCGAGCGCCGCGTCCTCGACGATCTCATGGACCAGCCGCTGCGCGTCCGCGGGCGTACGCAGGCACGCGGCCGCGGCGGTGATCGTGTCGGTGAACGCCGCGAACGAGCCGTACCCGCTGGGCAGCGGGGCGACGACTCCCGCCCGGCCGGCCAGCTCCAGCAACGTCGAGCGGCGCATCGCCCCGTCCACATGGACATGAAGGTGAGCCTTCGGCAACGCGGCGAGGTCCCGGTGGGCGGACATCCCGGCATGGTCGCACACCGGCGCGGCAGTTCGCGCTGCGCTGGCGGAGAACGCACGGTCGGCCCGCACGCTGACGCTGCGCTGACCGCTCTGGATTTTTCGTCCAGCGTCTGGACGGTTACTATAGGCGGGTGGACAGCGCCGATGCGATGATCGCCGCGCTGCGGCCCGTCGCGGACGGGATCGCGGCGACGTTCGGGCCCACCTGCGAGGTCGTGCTGCACGACTACCGGCGCGGGGAGCGGTCCGTCGTCGCCGTGGCCGGGAGCGTCACCGGGCGGGCGGTCGGCGGGGCGCTGAGCGAGATCGGGCTCGCCGTGCTCGCTCAGGGCGACGCGGCCGGCAACGACCTGAACTACGTCTCGCGCACGCCGGACGGGCGGGTCGTGAAGTCCTCAACGATGCCGCTGCGCGACGCGGACGGGCGGGTGTTCGGGGCGCTCTGCGTGAACGTCGACGTCACCGCGCTGCGGCAGGCCGGGGACCTGCTCAGCGCGCTCGCCGGGGCGGTACCGCCGCAGCCGCCCGCGACCACGTTCACCAACGACTTCGAGGATGTCGTCGACGCGCTCGTGCGGGCCGAGGAGCGGGCGCGCGGCCGGCCCGCCGCCGGGCTGGGCCGGGGCGAGCGGATCGCGCTGCTGCGCGCGCTGGACGAGCGCGGGGTATTCCGCGTGCGCAACGCGGTGCCCCGGGTCGCCGACCGTCTCGGGGTGTCCCGCTCCGCCGTGTACGCCGACCTCGCCGAGAGCCGCAAGGACAAGGAGCCGACGGCATGAGCCCACGCACGCTTGACGATCCCGATACGCCGTTCCTGGCCCTCGATCCGCACCGGGTCGCGACGAACGTGCGGCGGCTGCGCGCGCACCTGGACCGGCTCGGGGTACCGCTGCGGCCGCACGTGAAGACGGCGAAGTCCCTCGACGTGGCGCGGCTGGTCCACGACGGCGGGCCGGGCCCGGTCACGGTGTCGACGCTGGCGGAGGCCGAGGCGTTCGCCGCGGCCGGGTACCGCGACATCCTCTACGCGGTCGGCATCGCGCCGCACAAGCTGGACCGCGTGCGGGCGCTGCGCGGGCGCGGGGTCGACCTGACCGTGCTCCTCGACAGCGTCGAGCAGGCCGCGGCCGTGGCGGCGGCCGGGGTGCCGGCGCTGATCGAGGTCGACTGCGACGGGCATCGGGGTGGTGTACCGCCGGATGGTCCGCTCCTCGTGGACATCGCGCGGGCCCTCGGCGCGCCCCGCGGGGTGCTCACGCACGCCGGCGAGTCCTACTTCGCCGACGGCGACGAGCAGCTGCGGGCCGCGGCCGAGCACGAGCGCCGCGTCGCCGTCGCGGCGGCCGGGACCCTGCGCGCGGCCGGGTTCGCGGCGCCGGTCGTGAGCGTCGGCTCGACCCCGACCGCGCACTTCGCGACGGACCTGACCGGCGTGACCGAGGTGCGCGCGGGCAACTTCGTCTTCTTCGACCTGGTGATGGCCGGCATCGGCGTGTGCACCCACGCCGATCTCGCGCTGAGCGTCGTCACCACGGTCATCGGGCACCGGCCGGACCTGGGCCGGATCCTCACCGACGGCGGGTGGATGGCCACCTCACGCGACCGCGGTACCGGGCGCCAGCGGGTCGACCAGGCGTACGGGCTCGTCGCCGACCTCGACGGCAACCCGTACGACGACCTGCTCATGACCGACGCCAGCCAGGAGCACGGCATCCTCGCCGTCCGCCCCGGCGGCACCGCGGAGCTGCCCGACATCCCGGTCGGCGCCCGGGTGCGCATCCTGCCGATCCACGCGTGCGCGACCGCGGCGCAGCACGACCGGTACCACGTCCTCGAGCCCGGCTCGCGGACGATCCAGGCCGAGTGGCCCCGAGTGCGAGGCTGGTGACCATGCGGTTCCTGTCCGAGGCGGACTCCGCCGCCCTGATCGACGAGGAGCTCGCGTTCGCGGCGGCGCGCGAGGCGCTCATCGCCGCCGTCGACGACCGGGCCGAGGTCTTCCCGGCGGTACTCGCGCACGGATCCGATCCCCGCAACCGGTTCACGGTCAAGTCGGCCGCTTCGACCGGCCTGGCCGGGCTGAAGGTCGGCAGCTACTGGCCGGCCGCGGAGCCGCGGCACAACTCGATCGTGCTGCTGTTCGACCAGGCGGCGGGCCGCATCGCCGCGGTGGTGGAGGCCGGGGTCGTCAACGCCTACCGTACCGCCGCCGCCGACGCGGTCGCCGCCGACGCCCTGGCCCGCCCGGACGCCGCGACCCTGACCGTCTTCGGCACGGGGCATCAGGCGCTGTACGAGTGCGCCGCCCTGAGCCGCGTCCGGCCCGTCAAGTCGATCCTCGTCGTCGCCCGAAGCCCGCAGCGCGGCGAGGAGTTCCTGGCGCGCCTGGCGGGCCGGGGGCTGGCGGGCACGCTGACCCCGGCGCGCGAGGCGTGCCTGGCCGCCGACGTCATCGTCACCGCCACGACCGCGACCGCGCCGCTGTTCGACGCCGCCTGGGTGCGCCCGGGCACGCACGTGGCGAGCATGGGCTCGGACGCGGCGGGCAAGCAGGAGCTGCCGCCGGCGCTGTTCGAGCGGGCCCGCCTCTTCTGCGACCTGCCGGCCCAGTCGCGGCGCATCGGCGAGTTCCAGCACCTCGCGGACGGCGCCGGCCCGCTGACGGCGATCGGCGACGTGCTGACCGGCCGCGCCGAGGGCCGCCGCGACCCGGCCGACATCACCGTCTTCGACAGCTCCGGCATCGCCCTGCAGGACCTCTTCATCGCCGACGCGCTGCTGCGGCGGGCCTGAGGCCCGCGCCGGGGCGGCGCAGGGTGCCCCACACGATCTTGCCGGTGACGGTCGGCGCGCTGCCCCAGGAGGTGCACAGCCCCTCGACGATCAGCAGGCCGTGCCCGCCGGTCTCCGGGTCGGGGGTGCGCAGCCGCGGCAGCGTCGGGCGGCCGTCGCGCACCGCGACGATCACGTAGTAGCGGCCGAGCTCGACGTCAGGTCGCGCGGTGAGCACCTTCGCCAGGGCCTGGCGCAGCACGGGCGTGGTGGCCCGGCCCGGCACCCCGGCCGGTTCGAGGACCGCCAGCGGGAAGTCCTCGACGACGGGGCACCGCAGGCCCGCCCGGCTCATCGTGGATCATCGCCGTCCGGCGTATGGACCCCCTCGGCAGCCGGGTGGTTCTGGTTGCCCACTTTCGCATCCTGAGAGTTGCCCACTTTCGCATCCTGAGATCGGTAAACAAATGGTGTCCCAGATGACCGCCTCGCGGAAGTCCCGGCGGCACACGCGAGGGCCGGCCGCCCCCTCGGCGACCGGCCCTCCCGCAGTAGCGTCAGCGCTGCTGGGTGTCGCTCTGCCCGGTGTGCCGCTTTGCGTAGTCGACGCCCTTGTCGATCTGGTCCGAGTACTTCTCGCCAGTCCGCTGGTCCGCCTGGTCCCCGGCCTTGTCGACGGCCTTGTCGACCTTGTCGTCGTGCTTGCCGAGGAACTGCTTGGCCTTGTCCATGAAGTCGTTCATGATCCACTGCCTCTCTGACGGGGATGTCGACCCGGTACCCGCGCTGACCAGCCGTAACCACCGGGCCACGGGTGAGGCGGCCCGTCGCGGGAGCGGGTCGCCCCGCACAACGGCACCGTCTTCGAGCCGGCGGCGGGACGTATGCTCGCCGGACATGAGGCGCAGAGCGATTGCCGGCGTGGCCGTGATCGGGGCACTCACCGTCGCCGGAGTGATCGTCCTCGTGCTGCACCGCGGGCCCGGCGGCGCCGCGAGCCCGCAGGCCGCGGTCGCCGGCTACGTGGCGGCGCTCGGCGCGGGCGACCGCGGCCGGCTGGAGGACATCGCCGACCCCGACCACGACGCGAGCACCGAGATACCCGACCGGCTGCGGCGGCTGGGATCGGGCCGGCTCGTCGTCACCGGCACGGCGATCGGCACCACCGAGTCCGACCACCTGCGGCCGGTGGACATCACCGGCACCGTCGAGGGCTCGCCGTACAGCGAACGGCTCTGGCTCTACCGCCACGACGACCGGTGGTTCATCGCGCTGGGCCCGCACCGCGACGCCCGCCGCTGACGGGCCTACACGGCCGGGGCGCGCCGGCTCAGCGGGTCTGCCAGGCGCGCCACAGGCGGGCGTAGGCGCCGCCAGCGTCGACTTGCCCGCGCCGGTGGAGCCGACGAGCGCGACCCGGGTGCCGGGCGCCACGCGCAGCGACACGCCGTGCAGGACGTCGGTGCCGTCGTCGTACGCGTACCGCACCCCGGTCATCGTCAGGTCCGCGGGCGCCGGCACGCCCCGCTCGGGGTCCGCGGCCGGCACGGGCACGCCGAGCACGCCGACGAGGCGGGCCAGGGCGGCGCCGGCGGCCTGGATGTCGGCCCCGCTGAACAGCAGCCCGCCGACCGGGTTGAACAGGCGGTGGAAGAGCACGGCCGCGGCCGCGGTCTCGCCCACCGTGACGGCGCCGGCGCGCACGAGGAGGTAGCCGGCGACGACGATCGCCAGGACGCCCGCGAACTCGGCCCGGTTGACCCGCCCGACGAGCCGCGTGAACAGCTTGAACACCGCGTACTCGATGTCGCGGGCCCGGGCCGAGGCCTCGTCGATGCCGCGCAGGTGCCGCGGCTCGAGCCGGTAGGCGTGCACGGTCGGCCGGCCGAGCATGCTCTCGACCAGCAGCCGGCCGCGGTCGGCGATCGCGGCGCGCTGGCGGCGGTACCCCGGGGCCGAGCGCGGCAGGTACCAGCGCAGGCCGAGGACGTACAACGGAAGGGACACCGCCCCGGCGAGGCCCAGGCGCCAGTCGATCCCGGCCATCGTGGCGAGGCTGAGCACGGCCAGCAGCGCCGAGGAGATCATGGCCGGCAGGATCTCGGTGACCACCCGGTTGACGGCCGCCACGTCCGGGCCGACGCGGGCGAGCAGGTCGCCGCGGCCGGCGCGCTCGAGGGTCGCGGCCGGCAGGTGCAGCGCCCGCTCCACGGTGGCCTCGCGCAGGGTGGCCAGCAGGCGGCCGCCGGCCCGCGCGACGAGGAAGGCGGCGAGCCCGGCCGTGAGCCCGGCGGCGAGCGCGGCGACGCCGATCACGACCCCGATCCCGGCGATCGCCGACGGCGCGGCCCCGGCGCGGACGCGGTCGACGAGCACGCCGAGCGCGGAGACGGGCACGATCGCGGCGGCCGCGCCGATCAGGCCGACGGCGAGGGTGCCGGCCACCTCGAGGCGCCGGGTGCGCAGCTCGCCGCGAAGCCAGCGCCAGGTCTCCCGCGCGGTCGCGACCGGCAGGCTCACCGCAGCACCGCCTTCGCGTAGTCGGCGTCGCTGGCGCCCAGGTCCGCATGGGTGCCCGCGGCCCGGACGCGGCCGGCGTCGACGACCACGACCCGGTCGGCGACGGCGAGCAGGGCCGGGCTGCTGGTCACCACGAGCGTGGTCAGGTCCTTGCGCAGGGCCCGGACGCCCAGGGCGACCGACTGCTCGGTGACGGCGTCGACGGCCGTGGTCGGGTCGTGCAGCACGAGGATCGGCGGCCGGGCGAGCAGCGCGCGGGCGAGGGCGAGGCGCTGGCGCTGGCCGCCGGAGAGCCCGGCCCCGCGCTCGTCGACCGCGTGCTCGACCCCGGCCGGGTGGGCGGCGACCACCTCGTCGGCGGCCGAGGCCCGCAGCGCCGCGGCGAGGGCGTCCGGGTCGGCGCCGCCGGGCGCGAGGTTGGCCGCGAGGGTGCCCGCGAAGAGGTCGGTGTGGTGCGGCTCCACGTGCAGGACGGCCCGCGCGGACTCGACTTCCGGCAGCGGTACCCCACCCAGCCGCACCGCCCCGCCGACCTCCGCGGGCGCCACCCGCCCCGCGAGGATCGCCACGAGCGCCTCGGCGTCCGCGGGCCGGTAGGCCACGACGCCGACGAACTCGCCGGGCCGCAGCGCCAGGTCGAGCCCGTCGAGGGGGCCGTGGCGCACCCCGGCCAGCTCCAGCGAGGCGCCGCCGGCCGTCCCGGCCCCGGGCTCGGGCAGCACGTGCGGGGCGTTGAGCACGAGCGCGACGCGCTCGGCCGAGCCGCGGGCCTCCGCGATCCGGCCCGGCACGACGGCGAGCGCGCCCAGCGGCTCCATGAGGAACTGGGCGAGGCCGATGACGGCGATGAGCTCGCCGACGGTGATCCGGCCGGTCAGCGCGAACCAGCCCGCGAGCACGGCGACGCCGCACGCGAGCAGGCCGCTCGTGGCGGTCGACGCGGCCAGGTACGTGGCCTGGGTCCGCGCCGCGCGCAGCGACGCGGCGAGGGAGGCGCGGCTGACCTCGCGGTAGCGGCGGGCGGCGGCGGGCTCGGCGCCGATGCCGCGCAGCGGGCGCAGGCCGGTGACGAGGTCGGTGGCCAGCGACGCGGCGCGGCCGGCGAGGTCCTGCTGGGCCTCGACCCGGCGGGCGATGCGGGGGCCGGCCAGCTGCAGGAGGGCCAGCACGACCGGCGTGCCGGCCAGCACCGCGGCGCCGAGGCGCCAGTCGACGGCGACGAGCGCGACGGCGCAGATGAGCGTCGCGGTGACCGCGCCGGCGATGCGGGGCACGTAGTCGAGCAGGTACGAGACGTTGTCGGCGTCGGTGGACGCGCCGGTCAGCAGCTCCCCGGCGGCATCGACCTGCTCGAGCTCGGCCCGGACGGCATCGCCCGGGTGTGGTCGGTCACGGGCGAGCGGGACTTCTGAGCCGTACGTCCGGGCCATACTCGGCGTATGAACGAGGATGAGCGCCCCGAGCCGCCGCTGGACGGCGACGAGGCGGCCACGCTGCTGGGGTTCCTGGAGTTCCAGCGTGCGACGCTGGCGTGGAAGTGCGCGGGCCTCGACGCGGGCGGCCTGAACGCCACCGTCGGGGCCTCCGCCATGACCCTCGGCGGGCTGCTCAAGCACCTGGCCTACGTGGAGGACGACTGGTTCGTGCACTGCCTGCTCGGCGAGGACCGCCCGGCGCCGTGGGCCGGGGTGGACTGGGCGGCCGACCGCGACTGGGAGTGGCACTCCGCCGCCGGCGACGACCCGTCCGACCTGCGCCGGCTCTGGCAGTCCAGTGTGGACCGCGCCCGCCGGATCACCACCGAGGTGCTGCATGAGCGCGGCCTGGGCGCGGCGGCGGCCCGGCCGTGGGCGGACGGCCGCCGCCCGACCCTGCGCTGGATCCTGTGCCACATGATCGAGGAGTACGCCCGGCACAACGGCCACGCCGACCTGCTGCGCGAGTCCGTGGACGGCGCCACCGGCGAGTGACGGCTCAGCGCAGGAAGGCGGCCAGCGCCTCGGTCAGGGCCCCGGGGTTCTCCTCGGCGATGTGGTGGCTGCGCGCAGCTCGGCGTGGTTCTCGGCGCCCATGGTCTCCGGGCGCACCATCACTGTCGGCTAACCATCGTTCACCCGTGCGTGATCACCGCCGCACCCGGCCGCTGGCCGAGGAGGCGAACGCGGACGGGTCGGCGAGCCTGCCGGGCCGGGCCTTCAACCGGCGGGTCGAGATCGCGCTGCGGCTGCCGTAGACCTCCTCAGGCGGCCAGCGCGACGACGGCGGCGGTCACCGCGTCCGGGTCGACGAGCTGGTGGAAGTGCCGGCCGGGCAGCTCCACCACCGGCCAGCCGCGCTCCTGGGCGTCGGCCGCGACGGGCTCGTAGGCCGGGCTGAACAGGATGTACCCGCACGGCAGCGCCGCCCAGCCCGGCGGGTTCGCGATCGGCTCGGTGTAGTAGCTCAGCGGCAGCCGCGGCTGCTCCTGCGACACCTCCCGCTGCGTCGCCGCGTCCGGGAACAGCGGCGTGACGTCCTCCCACCAGTCCGTCCAGCGCGGCAGCCGCCCGTCGCGGGCCATGCCCCGCAGCACCTCGACCCGCTCCGGCGTCGCGGCCCGGCTCGGCCCGCTCCGCGCCGGCAGCGCGGCCTCGACGAACACGCACGCGGCCGCGGCGCCCCCGAGCGCCGCCGCGACGGCCGGCACGAACAGCCCGGCGCTGCTGTGCGCGACGACGGCCACGGGTCGCCCCGGCGGCAGCCCGGCCGCGGCGACGGCGGCGGCGACCTTGGGCGCGAACGGCGGCCCGTCGTCGGCGATGTGCACCAGCGGCGGTACGGCGACCGCCGCGCCCGCATCCCGCAGGCGCGCGGCGACCGGCGCCCACGAGCGCGGGCCGAGGAGCGGGCTGTGCACGAGCAGGTACGCGGTCTCCACCCGTCCGACCCTAGACGGCCCGTGACCGGCGATCGCGCCAGGTCCGCGGCTCAGGGCGCAGGCCAGGCCTCCGTGCACTGGATCAGGCCGGACGCGGAGACGAGCAGCGCGGCGTGGTCGTCCAGCGTGCCGAGCCACTCCAGCGACCGGGGGCCGGCGGCGGCCGCCGCGGTGGCGTACACGTCGGCCCAGAGCAGTTGCGGGCCGGTGACGGTGACCGCCCGCACCGCCGTCGCCGGCTGCCCGGTGGCCGGGTCGACGATGTGCGCGCCGCGGTGGGCGGTGCCCGACGTGGCGACGGCGCCGGTCCGGCGCTCGATCACCTGCAGCAGGCGCGCCGGGTCGTCGGGGTGCTCGATGCCGACCCGCCACGCCGGGTGGTCCTCCTCCGCGTGCACGAGGACGTCCCCGCCGGCGTTCAAGCACCAGGAGTACCGCCGCAGCTTTCGCAAATGCGCCGCCGAGCGCTCCACGGCCCAGCCCTTCACCAGGCCCGACGGGTCGAAGCGGGGCGCGCCGGTGCGCGGGTCGGGCAGGCCGCGCGGGTCGAAGCGGCCGCCGGTGCGGGCGCGGGCCTCGTCGCACAGCGCCAGCATCTCGGCGAAGAGCGGGTCGTCCGGGCGCTCGCCGCGCTCGAAGCGGGCCAGGTCGCTGTCGTCGCGGTACGGGCTGAACATCGCGTCGAAGCGGCGCAGCTCGGCGAAGACGGCCTCGGCGCCGAGGCGGACCTCGGGGCCGTCCGGGTCCTCGCCGCGGACGTGGAGGCTGATCGGCAGCCCCATGATCTGCTCGACGTAGGCGCGCTGGTTCATGACAGGTGGGCGGCGTCGAGGGCGGCCTGCAGCGACTCGATGTAGCCGTCGCTGGTGACGGTGGCGCCGGTGACGGTGTCGATGCGGGCGTTCTGCGCGGCGATGGTCTCCCGCACCAGGATCGGCAGGGCGCGCTTGTTGATCTGGACGTCCCGGTTGTTGTTGTCCGGGTACACCGGCACCGACACCGCCGTGATCTTGCCGGCGGCGACGGTGATGACAACCTGGACGTCGCCCCAGCGGGTGGCGGCGACCGAGCCCTTGTACGCGGTGCCGCTCCCGTCCCCGCCCCCGGCGGCCGGGGTGGTGCTCGCGGGCATGGCGGCGCCGAGGCTGGTGCGGTAGCTGAACAGCAGGACCACCGCGGCGAGGGTGGACAGCAGCCAGAGGACGATGCGTCGCAAGGTGGCTCCTACCAGGCGAACTGTTCGGTGTGGACGCGCTCGGGGCCGGCCCCGGCGGCGAGGGCGGCGCCGGTGGCGGCCGCGGTCCAGCTGTCGGGGCCGCACACGTACACGTCGGCGCCGGCCAGGTGGGGCGCGAGGTGGTGCAGCGGCGGCACGCCGGCCGGCTGCCAGGACCCGTGCCCGGCGCGCGGGCCGAGCAGGTGGATGACGCGGACGCCGCGGTGGCGGGCCAGCCAGTCGAGCTCGGCGCGGAAGGCGATGTCGGCCGCACTGCGGGCGCGGTAGACGAGGGTGGCCTGGCCGGGCCGGTACGGCAGCTCGCCGAGCAGGGCCAGCAGCGGGGTGATGCCGACGCCGCAGGCCAGCATGACGACCGGGCCGCCGCGGTAGTGCTCGCCGGTGAGCTTGCCGTACGGGCCCTCGATGAGGGCGCGGGTGCCGGGCCGCAGGGTGGCGGCGCGGGCGCTGCCGTCGCCGAGGTCCTTCACGGTGATGCGCAGGACGCCGGTGTGCGGGGTCGCCGAGAGGGAGTACGGGTGGGCCCGGGACCAGCCGGGGCCGTCGAGGAACCGCCACTGGAAGAACTGCCCGGCCCGCACCGGCAGCGCCCCGAGGTCGCGGCCGCGCAGGTAGATCGAGGTCAGGCCGGGGCCTTCGGCGACGACCCGGTCGACGACGAGGCGGTGGCGCCAGTTGCGCCAGGCGGGGATGCCGAGGCGGTAGACGAGGACGGCGCCGGCGGACACGGCGTAGAGGGTCCACCAGTACAGCCGCGACCACGCCGAGCCGATGAAGTCGGCGCCGGTCCAGATCTGGTGCGGCAGGGCGAGACCGACGCCGAGATACGCGTACACGTGCAGCAGGTGCCAGGACTCGTAGCGCAGCCGGCGCCGGGCCCGGCGCATCGACGTCACCACCACCATGACCAGCAGCACCGTCCCGGCCGTGCCCAGGAGCATGCCCGGGTAGTCCACGACGAGGTCCCACAGCTCACCGAACACGTTCACGTCGGCCGCGCCGGCGTAGCCGATCGTGATCAGCACGATGTGCGCGAGCATCAGGTGGAACGAGGTGAACCCGGTCCACCGGTGCCAGCGGGCCAGGCGGTCCTGCCCGAACGCGCGCTCCACCACCGGTACCCGGGCCATCAGCAGCACCTGCAGCAACAGCAGGTCCGAGGCGAGCAGCCCGGTCAGCCGGCCGAGCGAGCTCAACGCGTCGGGCCACGCACCGCCCAGGGCCTGCACCCCGCCGTTGGCGACCCACAGGGCGGTCACCACGAGCAGGCTCACCCCGGCGGCCACCCCACCGGCGTCGGCCCACCACCACGGCGTGGCGCGCACGGCCGGCCGGCGTCCGGCGGTGGGCGGGGCGAGAGTCGTCGTCATGACTGCAACCATCGGCAGAAAACCTGTGAACGGCCTGAATACACGTATAAAAATCTCCTAAGAAGGCCGCGCTCTATGCTGACCCGATGGCTCGCGACACGGCGACGGTGCCGCGCGGTGCGTGGCGCACCCTCGCGGCGTGCAGCGGGCTCGCGGCGCTGCTGCAGGTCGACGGCACCCTGGTCGCGGTCGCGCTGCCCGACGTCGGCCGGTCGCTGCACACCGCGCCGCAGCCGCTGGGCTGGGTCATCACCGTCTACTTTCTCGCGTTCGCGGTCGTCCTGCTACCCGGCGGCCGGCTCGTCGACCGGTTCGGGGGGCGCACCGCCGCCCTGGCCGGCCTCGCGCTCTTCGCCGCGGGTGCCCTGCTCGGCGCGCTCGCCCCGGGCTTCGCGGTGCTGGTGGTGTCCCGCGCGGTCCAGGGCGCCGGCGCGGGCCTGGCCAGCCCGGCGGCGCTGTCCGGCGCCGTCAGCGGCTTCCCGCCCGAGCGCCGCGGCACCGCGCTGGGCATCTGGGGCGCCGCCTCCGGCGTGGCCAACATCGCCGGGCCGCTGCTCGGGGGCCTGCTCACCACCGGCCTGGGCTGGCGGGCGGCGTGGTGGGCGCTGCTGCCCCTCGCCGCCGCGGCCGCCGTCGCCGTGGCGCGCCTGGTGCCGGGCGGGCCGCCCGGCTCCGGTCCGGAGCCGCCCGCCGGGGTGCTGCGCCGCCCCGCCGTGCTGGTCGCCGTGGCCGCCGCGGGGCTGAGCTTCCTCGTGATGATCGGCGTGTTCTTCATCATCGAGCAGTACCTGCAGGACGCCGCCGGCTACAGCCCGCTGCTCGCCGCGGCCGCGCCGATGGTGATCGCGGTGTGCATCGGCGCGGTCGGGCCGTTCGCGGGCCGGCTCATCGACGCGCGCGGGGAGCGTCCGGTCATGATCGCGGCGTTCGCCGTGGCCGGCGCCGGGCTGGCCTGGTACGGGCTCACGGACACGCCCCTGCACGGGCCGGCCGCGCTGCCGCTCGCCGTCGCGCTCGGCCTCGGGCTCGGCCCGCTGTTCGCCGGGGTGTCGCGGGCGGGGCTCAATGCGGTACCGCAGCGGGCCCACGGGCGGGTGGCGGCGCTGATCTCGGCGGGGCGGCTGCTCGGGGCCGGCCTCGGCGCGGCCTTGGCGGGCGTGGCGATCCGCGACGGCGCCGGGGCCGCGGAGGTCCGCACGGCCCTCGTCTGCGGCGCGGCGCTGTGCCTGCTCGCCGGCGTGCCCCTGGCGGCCCTGCTGCGGACCCGGCCGGCCTGAGCCCGGGCTCCTCCGCCGCGCCCTACACCTCCGGGCCACCGCGCGGCCCTGAGTCCGGGCTCCTCCGCCGCGCGCTACGCCTCCGGGAGTACCGCGACGCCCGGCACGGCGCCGCCCCGCAGCAGCCGCCGCAGTCCCTGGCGGGCCTCTTCCGGCGGGCCCGCCAGCATCGTGGCGAGCGTGCGCAGCTCCCCCAGGTCGGCGTCGGAGTGCCGGCGCAGGTCCCAGCAGCGCTGGAACGCCCGCTGCGCGTGCCCGGCGTGGCGGCGGGCCGCGTCGAGGTCGCCGGCCCGCACGGCCAGCGCCGCCAGCCGGACCTGCGGCGCGAGCGCGGCGTCGGGCTGGGCCCGCACCGCGGCCTCGTACAGCGCGCGGGCCGGGCCGAAGTCGCCGACGTCCTCGCGCTCGGCCTCCTTGCGCAGCAGGACGTCGCCGCGGCCGAGCAGCAACCGCCAGTGCTCGGGACGGACCTCGAGGCCCTGGTCGAAAGCGCCGAGCGCGTTGACGAAGTCGCCGAGCCAGACGTAGGAGTGGCCGAGCCCGGCCCAGCCGTCGATGCGGCGCTGGTCGAGCACGAGCCCCTCGCGGTACGCCTCGATCGCCCGGTCGTGCTCGCCCAGCACCGCGTGCGCGTCGCCGAGCGTGATGTACGCGAACGCGGTGGGCGGCGGCAGCGTGGCGGCCCGGGCGCAGGTCGCCAGCGCCTCGGCCGCGCGGCCGCGGGCCAGGGCGACACGGGCCAGGCCGGTGTGCGCGTAGGCGTTGTCCGGGCTGATCTCCAGGGTCGTGCGGAAGGACATCTCGGCCTCGTCGTACCGTCGCAGCCGCTCGGCCGCGTCGCCCAGGCCGTTCCAGGCGAAGTCCGCGCGCGGCTCGATGACGATGGCCCGGCGGTTCTCCTCCAGCGCGGCCTCGAACTCGCCCCGCGCGAGGTGCACGGCGGCGACCCCGTGCGGCGCGTACGCGTCCCGGGGGTTGATCTTCTCGGCCTCGCGGTGCGCGCGCTCGGCCGCGTCGAAGTTGCCCAGGCCGAGGTGGGCCTTGCCGAGCCCGTCCTGCGCGAAGGAGTTCTTCGGGTCGAGCTCCAGCGCGGCCAGGTGCGCCTCGACCGACTCGGCGAGCAGCCCGGCGCGGTAGCAGGCGTCGCCGAGCTGGTTCCAGCCGAACGGCTCGGTCGGGTTGGCCTCGGCCGCCTTCTCGAACAGTGCGACCTGCCGCTTGAGGTCGCCCTTGCCCTGGGCGCCGGTGGCCCGGGCCAGCCCGTCCCAGGCGGCGGCGTCGGCCGGGTTGGCGTCGACCGCCTCGCGGTAGGCGTCGCGGGCCTCGTCCCACGAGCCCAGGCGCAGGTAGGCGTCGCCGAGGCCGCGCCGCACGTACGCGGCCCGCTCGTCGAGGTCGCGCGCCCGGTGCAGCGCCTCCAGCGCGTCGGCGACGTCGCCGTGGCGCAGGTGGGTCAGGCCGAGGGAGCACCAGGTGTACGGGTCGTCGGGCCGCAGCTCGACCGCCCGGCGGTGCTTGTCGAGGGCCTCGACGTGCCGTCCGCGCCCGGCGAGCGCCTCGCCCAGGCCGTTCCAGGCGTGCGCGAAGGCGGGGTCGCGCTCCAGGGCCTGCTCGTGGTACTCCTCGGCCTCCTCGAACCGGCCCCGGCGGGCCCGCAGGTTGCCCAGCCCGTGCAGGGGGTAGGCCGAGTCGGGGTCGCGCTCGACGGCCGCGCGGTAGGCCCGCTCGGCCTCGTCCCACTGGTGCTGCTGCAGGTAGGCGTTGCCGAGGCCGTTGTACAGGTAGGCCGCGGCGGGCCAGCGCTCGATCGCCTCCTGGTAGACCTGGATCGCGCTGGTGTAGTCGGCCAGCTCCACGTACGTGTTGCCGAGCCCGTTCCAGGGGTGCGCCGCGACGCCCTCCACGTCGGCGCCGTCCCACAGCGCCGACGGGACGAGCCCCCGGGCCTCCTCGAAGGCGGCCCGCGCCTCGGCGAAGCGGCGCTGCTCGAAGTAGGTGACGGCGAGCGCGTTGCGGATGACGGCGTCGGCGGGGTCGGCGACGTGCGCGCGCTCCAGGAGCCGCTGGGCGTTGCGCAGGTCGCGGGCGGCGAGGCAGGCGACGCCCAGGTTGTAGACGAGCGCGCGGACGTCCCGGCTGTGCTCGTCGCGGGCCGGGATGCCGCGGGCCGCCAGCACCGCGGACTCCAGGACCGCCGGGTCGGCCGTCTCGTCGTACTCCTGGTACTGCTCCAGGGCGCGGGTGAGCCGGGCGAAGCCCTGCCACGTGATGCCCGCCGCGCCGGGCGACAGGGTGTGCGCGATGCGGGCCGCCGCCGTGCGCAGCAGCTCGTCGCGGCCGGCCCGGACGTCGTCGCAGATGGTCAGCACGGAGAAGTCGACGGGCGCGGCGCGGCGGCCCGGCCGGAGCTGGACCGTCAGCCGCAGCGCCCGGCCCTGCCGGAACACCTGCCCGCTGATCGAGGGCCCGGAGCGGCGCAGCGGCCAGACGTGGCGCAGCGCGGCGAGCAGCGAGCCGACCGGGAGGGTCGCCCCGGCGAGCTCGACCGAGCCGATGCCCACCACGGCGTCGGCCAGCCGCGCGGGGGCGGCCGGCGTGAGCACGCTGTCGGCGACGGTGTCGCGCCGGTTGAGCACGACCGGCGGCCGCGACGAGTCCTGGATCTTCAGCTCGCCCTGTACCTCGTGGACCGAGCGGACCCGGTGCAGTTCGCCGGCCAGCGCCCGGGCCAGGGCGGTGCCGTCGAGATCCGCGCCGTCGAGCGAGCTGTCGAACGTGATCCCCGGCGGCCGGCCCAGCCACACGATCAGCCCGACCGCCAGCACCAGCAGCAGCAGGACGCCCGCGACCTCGAGCACGACCAGGCCCGACTCCCGGACCTGCACCAGCACGGCGCGGCGCCGCTCGTCGGCGAACCAGGCGACGGCCGCGCCCGCGGCGATGATGAGCAGCACCGGCACGGCCAGCCGGGCGAGGTCGGCGGCCCAGCGGGGGCGGGGCGCGCGGCGCGGATCTCGGCTCATGTAGGCACGTCACCAGCCCGGCTCGCGGGTCGAATCTGCCGTGCACCACGCTATCCGCCGCGCGGGGGCGGATCGACGTGCTGCTCCGTATCCGACAGTGGCCGGGCGCGGGGATCAGGCCAGTTCCGGTGGTACCGCCACCCGCGGTGGTTCCCCGCCGGCCCCGTCGAGCAGCCGCAGCAGGACGGCCGCGGCCAGGGCCCCGACCTCGCCCCACGAGCGCCGCACGGCGACCATGTCCCCGCCGACGACCCCGGTGTCGTCGAGCACGGCGACCTCGGCGCCGCGCCGGCGCTCCTCGGCGGCCTGGCCGGCGTCGGCGCACACCACCGCCGCGGGCCGGTGCTCGGCGAGTAATCGCCGGGCGGCGGCCCGGTCCGACCACACGCCGGCGACGCCGTCGGGCGGCGGTTCGTCGCCGACGACCACGTACGGGTACGGCACCGGCTCCGCGTCGCCGATCAGGATGGCCCCGCACGGGTCGACGCCGTCGGGTAGCGGTCCCCGGCCGAGCCTCACGACGAGCCCGTGGCGGTCGAGGGTGTCCACTATGGACTCCACCACGGCGCCGTACGGGCCGGTCAGCCCGTGCGCGCAGCGGACGTACACCACCCGGGACGACAGGGCCTCGTTGACCGGGACGTCGAGCAGGTCGGCGAACGCCGGGTTCCGCATGGCTCTCCTTTCCAATGGAGAGAGCGCTCTCTGCACCTGTCACGGCCAGGTCTTTCGAGCCTTGAGAGCGCTCTCACCGCAAGCTTGGTACGCCCGCGCGAGGAGTGTCAAGCGAGCCGCTGCGCCTCCTCGCCGCTGAGTCTGGTGCGCGCCCGGCAGGCCGGGTTCGGGCACTCGGCGACGTGGCGGACGCGGACCGGGAACAGCGGGACGAAGAACAGGCTGAACTTCGTGACCTCCCGCACGAGCGCGGCCCGGCCGGGCTGCCCGCAGACGCGGCAGACAAACGCGACCCACCGCAGAAACTCGCGCTTGGTCTTGAATCCAAAGATCAGCAGCATGGCGGCAGCCTACGCGGCGACGCCGAGGACGAGCTTGCCCCGCGCCCGCCCCGACCGGCTCCGTTCCAGCGCCGCGCGCCAGTCCTCGAGCGGAAAAACGCGCGCCACCGGTACCGTGAACTCCCCCGCGGCCGCCAGCCGCGCGTAGTCGCCGAGCACGTCGTCGCGGCGCGCGGCGAAGCCGGCCCGGGCCCCCAGCGCCTCGGCGGCCGCGAAGTTGCTCAGGGTCACCACGTGCGCGGGCGCCTCGACGGTGCGCACCAGGTCCGGCAGCACGTCGCTGACCGGCCCAGCGTCCAGCGCGAGGCCGACCGGCCCGCCGGCCAGCGCCCGCACCCGCTCGACCAGGCCGTCGCCGTAGGCGGTGACCTCGGCCCCGGCGGCGCGCAGCGCGTCCGCGTACGTCTCGCCGGCCGCCGCGATGACCCGCGCCCCGCGCCGCACGGCCATCTGCGTCGCGGCGAACCCCACGGTCGTGCCGGCGCCGTAGACCAGCACCGTGCCGTCCGCGCCGGCGCCCAGCACGTCGAGGCCGCGGTGCGCGGTCTCGACCGCCATCGGCAGCGCGGCGGCCGCGACCGGGCCCAGGCCGGGCGGGCGCGGGAACCAGATGTCGAGCACGGCGTGCTCGGCGGCGCCGGCGGTCGGCCCGGTGTACGGCGCCGGCCCGAACACCGCGTCGCCGACGTCCACGCCGCGCACCCCGGCGCCGAGTGCGTCGACGGTGCCGGCCACCTCCAGCCCGATGCCGCGCGGCAGGTCACCGGCGAACAACCCGCCGCACAGCGCCCAGTCGGCCGGGTTGAGCCCGCACGCCTGCACGGCGACGCGCACCTGCCCGGGCCCGGGCTCCGGCGGCGCGGCCTCCTCCAGGCGCAGCACCGCGGCCGGGTCCCCGTACTCGTGGAAGCGAAGGGTACGCATGACGTCCTCCCCAACATGACGACAGAAGCTGACATCACCGACGCTAGCAGAAGTGATGACAGCATCTGCTGTCGCTATGCTCACTGGCATGGCACGGTGGGAGGGCAACACCCGCGGGCGGCTGGAGCGCGCCGCCCTGACGCTGTTCCGCGAGCAGGGCTACGACCGCACCACGGTCGCCCAGATCGCGCAGCGGGCGAACCTGACCGAGCGCTCGTTCTACCGCTGGTTCACCGACAAGCGCGAGGTCCTGTTCGCCGGCGACGAGCTCGAGGAGCGCCTGGTCGCGGCGGTCGACGCCGCCCCGCCCGGCACCGGCGCGCTGCCGGCCCTGCTGGCCGCCTGCACCGTCGTGCCCGAGGTGCTCCGCCCCCGCGACTTCCTGCTGGAGCGCGCCGAGGTCATCGCGGCCAACCCGCCGCTGCAGGAGCGCGAGCTGATCAAGCTCGCCGCGCTGTCGGACGCGCTCACCGCCGCCCTGGTGCGCCGCGGCCACCCGGAGCCGGCCGCCCGCCTCGCCACCGACGCCGCCGCCGCCGTGCTGCGCCTGGCCACGCGCCGCTGGGTCACCGACGAGCGCGCCGACTTCGCGGCCCTGCTGGCCGCGGCCACGGCCGACCTGCGGGCCGTCGTCGGCGGCGCGTGACCGGCTCACAGCCCGCTCGCAGGTTGTGCGCAGGCTCGTGCCAGCCGCCCCGGCCAGCCTGGGCCCATGGGAGACCCGAAGCGCGACACGTACGAAGGACGGCCGTTCGCCCGGCCCGGCGAGGAGCTGGTGGACCAGGGGCTCGGCTTCGACATCGGCACCGTGATGCGGCGGCGGCAGGTGTTGCGCGCGTTCGGGCTCGGGGCGGCCGTCCTCGGGCTCGCGGCGGCCTGCAGCGACGACCTGGACGGCGGCACGGCGAGCAGCGCGAGCGGCACGCCGAGCGGCGGCACCGCGAGCGGCGAGATCCCCGACGAGACCGCCGGGCCCTACCCGGGCGACGGTTCCAACGGCCCCGACGTGCTCAACCAGAGCGGCATCGTCCGCAGTGACATCCGATCCGGCTTCGGTACCGCGAGCGGCACCGCCGGCGGCGTGCCCATGGCGCTCGAACTGTCCATCGTGGACATGGCCGGCGGCAGGCCGTTCGCGGGCGTCGCCGTGTACGTGTGGCACTGCGACCGCGAGGGAAGGTACTCGCTGTACTCGCCGGGCGTCACCGACCAGAACTACCTGCGCGGGGTCCAGATCGCCGACGCGCAGGGCAAGGTCCGGTTCACGAGCGTGTTCCCGGCCTGCTACGACGGCCGCTGGCCGCACATCCATTTCGAGGTGTACCCCGACCAGGCGAGCATCACCGACGCGACGAAGGCGATCGCCACGTCGCAGGTCGCGCTGCCCAAGGACGTGTGCGACACCGTGTACGCCACGTCCGGGTACTCGGCCTCGGTGGCGAACCTGGCGCGGGTGACGCTGCAGGACGACATGGTCTTCGGCGACGACGGCGGGGCGCTGCAGCTCGGCACCGTCACCGGCAGCGCGACCGCCGGCTACAGCGTGGCCCTGACCGCCAAGGTCGACACGCGCACCACCCCGACCGGTGGCGGCGCCCCGGGCGGCGGGCCGGGCGGACCGGGCGGCGGACCGCCGCCGAGCCGCTAGGACGCCAGGACCCGCGCCAGGGTCCGCCGGCCGATGCCGGCCATCCCGGGGTTGCTGCGCCGGTAGTACCAGACCAGCCCCATGGACTGCACGAAGGCCCACGCCCGGCCGCGCTGCCACTCCGCCTCGTCACAGCCGAGCCGCGAGCGCAGCGCGGCCCTCGGGCCGGCGTCGAGCAGGTGCCAGGCGCCGACGAGGTCCAGGGCCGGGTCGGCCGGGCCGAGGCCGCCCACGTCGATGACGCCGGTCAGCCGCCCGGCGCGGACGAGCACGTTGCCGGGCATGAGGTCGCCGTGGCTTGTCACGTCGGGCGCGTCGCCACGGGGCCGGTCGCGCAGGTCCGCCCACAGCCGGCGCAGCCGCGGCACGTCCAGCAGCCCCTCGCTGTTGGCGAAGCACGTCCGCATCCACTCGTCCTGGGCCGCGATCCGCCCGCCGCGGCCGCGGCCGCCGAAGGTCCGGCCCTCCGTCGGGATCCCGCGCAGGTCGGCGATGAGCTCGGCGAGGTCCTCGGCCAGCCCGTCCGAGGAGGCGCCGGCGACGTCGCCGGGCACCCAGGTGAGCACCGACCACGGCAGCGGGTAGCCGGGCCCGGGCGCGCCGAACGCGACCGGCTCCGGCACCGCGAACCGGGTGTGCGCGGCGAGCTTCACGGCCGCCTCCGCCTCCGCGCGCAGTCCGTCCGCGCCGCCCGGCTGCAGCGGGAACCGGGCCACGAGCGCGTCGCCGAGGCGGAACACGGCGTTGACGGTGCCGGGGGCCAGCTCCCGCACCGGCAGGTCCCGCCACTGGGGAAACTGCGCGGCGACGAGGCCGCGCACGGTCTCGGGCGTCACCGGCAGCTGGTCGGGATGCATCCGCACACCGCAGGGTCACCGATGCCGACGCCGCAGGCAAGCGGATTTGTCCGGGATCGGCGCCGGGAACGCTCAGGCCCGGGCGGGGCCCGCCGATGACCCACGCGACCCGACCGGGACGTTTCCCGCGCTGCCCGGCCTCCGGGAAACTTTCACGGTCCCGTCCACGTCACTGGGCGTCATATCTTGATCAGTTGACCAACGTCGATGGATGCGGCCAGTGTCGGGCACATGTCCAGGACTCGAACGCTTCCGTCGTCGTTGCGGCTGGCGTCCGTCGCCGCGCTCGCGCTGATCGCGGGGGCCCTGCTCATCGCCGTCAACGACGCCAGCGGCAGCGCACCCGCCGCCGCATCCCTGACCACTGCGGCCCCGTCCGTCTCGGGGACGCCGAACACCTCCCCGTTCCCGCCGTCGCCGCCGACGAACCTGCAGGCGGGCGCCGTCACGACCACGTCGGTCACGCTCACCTGGACCGCGTCCGCGCGCGGCTGCTGCGCGGTGACCGGCTACGACATCCTGTACCAGCAGGTGTTCAACGACATCTTCTGGACCGCGAGCGTCGGCAACGTCACCACCGCCACCGTCACCGCCGAGATCCGGCCCGGCCAGCAGTACCGCTTCTGGGTGTCGGCCCACGACGACCTCGGGCACCGCTCCGGCAGCTCGGCCGTGGTCAACGTCGTGACCCCGGTCGCGACCGGCGGCGACACCGTACCCCCGGCCGCGCCGACCGGCCTCGCGGCCGACCCGACGAACGGCCCCACCACGACGCTCACCTGGTCACCGTCGACCGACAACGTGGGCGTCACCGGCTACAACGTGTACCGCTTCGACGGCGTGTTCATCTCCACGCTGCTGGCCACCGTCCCCGGCACCACCTACACCGCCGCGGTCGTCACGCCGAGCGACCAGTTCTACGTCCGGGCCCGCGACGCGGCGGGCAACCTGTCGGCCGCCTCGAACTCGGTCACCGTGACCGGCGGGAGCCCGCGGCCCTCGTCGAGCTCCCCGTCGCCGAGCGCGCCGCCGCCCCTGTCCTGCCGCGCGACGTTCACCTACACGTCCGTGTGGTCGTCGGGCTTCGTCGCCGACGTCACGGTCACCAACACGGGCACCACGCCGATCGTCGACTGGGTCATCACCTTCAGCCTCGGCGGCGACCAGCGGGTCATCCAGTCCTGGAACGGCTCCTACGTCCAGACCGGGACCGCGGTGACCCTGACCCACGCGACCTGGAACCGCACCATCCCGCCGGGCGGCTCGGTCACCGTCGGCCTGTACGGCGAGCGCTCCACCCCGGCCACCCCGCCCGCGGTCGTCTTCGTCAACGGGGTGCCGTGCGCATCATGACGTCCATCAGCCGCCGACACCGCTGCGGGTCCTCGGTGAGACCCTTGCCGAGGCCCCACAGCCAGTAGTCGACAGTACGGAACGCCACCCAGTCGCGGGCGCGGGCCCGGTCCACGCCCGCGGCCGCCACGGCGGTGTCGAAGTGGCCGGCCACCTCGTGGCCGGCCATCTCGTCGAGGCGGGTCCACAGCACCCGCGCGAGGTCGAACTCGATGTCGCCGCGCAGCAGCACCGCGTCGACGGCGAGCCACGGCTCCCGCCGCCCGCGCAGCACCTGGGCGCTGTGCAGGTCGCCGTTGACCGCGAGCCCGGACCCGGTGTCCGCGAGCGCGGGCGCGACCCGCAGCGCCTCGGCGAGGTAGGCGGCGCCGAACGGCTCGCCCAGCGCCTGCCACTCGGCCTCGAGCCGGGCCGCGCGCTCCCGCACCCGATCGGCGGTCGACGGCACATCATCCGGCGCCGGTACCGCGAGCCGCCGCATCATCGCCCCGAGCACCGCGACCGCAGCGCCGACGGGCTCCGCCAGCAGCGACTCCCCGAGCCGCTCGAGCAGCGTCGCGCCCGTGGCGGGATCGGCGTCGACGAGCAGCACGGTGCCACGCCCGTTCCAGAACCGCAGCGCGCGCGTGTCCTCACCGCCGGGGGGCGCCATTCGCAGTACCAACGCGGAATCCCCGCGCAGGACCGGCACGACGAGCGCGTTGGAGCCGTGCACGACCTCCCCGTCGACGCGCAGCCCCCACCGCCGGCACTGCGCGGCGACGAGGCCGGGCAGCGCGTCGAGCCACTCGGAGCCCTCGCCCCACCACCGCGGCATGGCGCGGAGCGAGGCCGGTACGACGATGTCCACGCCGCCGACCGTAGGCGTTCGGCGGCGCGGTTGCATACCCTGGCCGACGTGCAGCGTCCCGATCACCCGGAACCGTTCGTGGTTCCGGTCGGCCCGGTCGACCCGGAGCGTGGCGAGACGGCGGACTTCTACCTGCCCGATGCGAGCGCCGGACCGGCCCGGCCCGCGCTGGTGCTCGTCCACGGCGGACCGGTGCCGGCGGACCGAAGGCCCACGCCGCGGGACTGGCCGGTCTATCGCGGGTACGGCTCGCTGCTCGCCGGCCGCGGCGTCGTCGCCGTGACCTTCGACCACCCGCTGCACGGCCCCGGCGCCTACCCGCGGTCCGCCGAGCGGGTCCGCGAGGCGGTCGAGCGGGCCCGCGAGCACCCGCGCGTCGACGGCGACCGCATCGCGCTGTGGTTCTTCTCCGGCGGCGGGCCGCTGTGCGCCGGCTGGCTGCGCGACCCGCCGGCGTGGCTGCGCTGTGTCGCGCTGACGTACCCGCGGCTGGGCGGACCCGCGCTCGAACCCAGCTTCCGGCCGGTCGACGCGGTCGAGGCCGTCGGCGCGGCGGCCGCGGCCGGGGTGGCCGGTGCGATGCGGGCCAGCGCCCTGCCGATCGTGCTGACCCGGGTGGGGCTGGAGCGCCCGGACATCGCCGCCACCGTTGCGGAGTTCGTGGCCACGGCACAGGCCGCCGAGGCGAACCTGACAATCGTCGACGTGCCGGCCGGGCGGCACGCCTTCGACACCCTCGACGACACCGACGCCTCCCGGCGGGCGGTCACCCAGGCCGTCGACCACGTCCTGGCGGCGCTGCGCTGACCGGATGCAACCGGTTACGGCGCGACCGGGCGGCTGCTGTCGTTGTACGCGTTCTTGGCGTCGACCACGCTGGCCTGAATGTGCTCCGGGTCGACCCCGTGCACGTTGAGCGGCGGGTGCACCCGCCGGACGAGCTCGGCCTCGATGATCGCCGGCTCCGCGTCCTCCGCCCAGGTCAGGCGCAGGTGCGCGTACATCCACGCGGTCAGCCGGGCCTCGTCCGGCGGGACCAGGACGACCCGATCGGTCCAGGTCGTGCGGTAGCCCTCGGCGACGAGAAGCCCGGCCAAGGTACGGCGCAGCGTCGAGCTGCCCGAACGCCGCAGGTGGTTGCGCAGGATCCGGCCGCGCAGGCTGGTCGCCCGTCCGAGGTACAGCAGCCGTAGCGACGGGACGCTCTCGTTCGGCGGCCCGGGAAGCTCGGGAAGGATCGAGGGCGACGCCCACCAGGCGTACACACCGCCGCCCCGGGCGAGTTTCTTGACGGCGACATCGAGTGCGACCGGCGCGCCAGACAACAGCCGCATGGCCTCGTCGATCCGGGCCCGGTCGGCCGGGTCTTCGTCGGGTCGCGTTCCGGCAGTGGTCATCGGGGCCATGCTAGCCGCCCCGAACCGCCTCAGGAGATGGCCCCGGCTTTGACCACAGCGCCCTCGATGACCACGTCGAGACAGTCGCGGAACAGGTCGTCGACGGTGCGGCCGGGCCGGAAGTACTCGGTGATCGCGGCCACCAGGGTCGGGTGCCGCTCGGTGAACACGTCAAGGTCGAACGTCTTCAGCGCCTCCGCGTCGGGGCGGGGGGCCTGCTCCTCGAGGACGTGGCCGACCGTGAAGCGCTCGACGGTCAGCACGATCACGCGGGCCTGCCGCAACGAGATGCCGCGCGCCACCAGGGTGCTCATCGCCAGGTCGGAGATCGCGGCCATCCTGACGGACAGCTGAGCGGCGGAGATGACCCGGGCGCCGTCGGGATGGGCGAGCAGCGCTCGGCGCAGCCGCCCGGCCAGGCCGCTCAGCCAGTCTTTCCAGGGTTGATCCGGCTCGGGCGGTGCCATGTCGCCGAACTCCTGGTCGAGGATCGCGTCGGCGATCGCGGTGACCAGGGCCGCCTTGTTGGGCACGTGCCAGTAGAGGGTCGGCGACTGCACGCCGAGCCGCGCGGCGAGCTTGCGCGTCGTCACGCTGTCGAGCCCCTCGGCGTCCAGCAGAGCGACGGCCTCATCGACGATCCGCTGCCGGTCCAGCGCCAAATCGGTACCTCCCATCGGAACTCTATCAGTGGTAGAGTCCTCTATCACTGATAGAGACGAGGAGATGCAGATGACAACCAAGCACCCGATCCGCGGCCTGCTGCACCGGGCGACCCATCGCGTTCCGGGAGTTCCCGCGCACGCCGAGCACCCGGCCGGGCGCCAGGGCCCCGCGGTCCACGAGGGCACGGCGGCCCCCGGCCGCGCCCGGCGCGTGAACCACGGGTGGAACCACTCGCCCGCCCGTCCGCCCCGGTTCCTGCCGGCCTGGCAGCGCCGGATCGCGGCGCTCTTCGGCCGGGAGGTGGGATGAAGGCGGCGGTGCTGCACGAGATCGGTGGCATCCCCCGCTACGAGGACTTCCCCGATCCCGTGGCCGGCGACGATGAGGTGATCATCGAGGTGAAGGCGGTCGCGGTCGAGAACGTCGACAAGCGCATCGCGGCCGGCACGCACTACGCGAGTCAGCAGTACACCGCACAGTTGCCCGCGATTCCCGCCTTCGACGGCATCGGCGCACTGCCGGACGGCACCCTCGTCGGGTTCGGCAACCCGCGCCGGCCCTACGGCGCGCTCGCCGAGAAGACCGTGGTACCCAAGGGCGCCTACATGCCGATCGCGGACGGTATCGATCCGGCGGTCGCGACCGTGCTGGGCACGGCCATCACCGGCATGTCCATCAGGACCGCCGCCGGCTTCGTGCCGGGCGAGACCGTGCTCGTGCAGGGCGCGACGGGCGTCGCGGGTCGGCTCGCGGTGAAGGTGGCCCGCCTGCTCGGCGCCGGACGGATCATCGCGACCGGCCGCGACGACGACCGGCTGCGTGACGTACAGATCCTGGGCGCCGATGCGGTGATCAACACCGCCGTACCGGACGAGGCGCTGGCGCAGGCGTACCTCGATGCCAAGGGGGACGGCTACGACGTCGTGCTGGACTATCTCTGGGGCCGGCCCACCGAGATCCTGCTGCGATCACTGATCCCGGAGACCTTCGCGTTCCCGAAGCCGACCCGGCTGATCCAGATCGGCGAGTCCGCCGGCGCCGGGCTCGTGGTCGCCGCGGAGAGCCTGCGCACCTCCGGCGTCGAGATCTACGGCGCGGCCAAGGGACTCGGCCCGCAGACCATGCAGGAGGCGTACGGCCAGGTCGTGCAGTGGGCGCACTCCGGCGAACTGACCTTCGACGTGGTGAAGGTCCCGCTGAGCGACATCGAGGCCGCCTGGCAACGCACCGACCTACGGGGCAGCAGGCTCGTCGTAGTGCCGTGACCGGCGCGCCGAATCGGGGGGACGACGAGCGTGATGACGGCGTTGTACCGCAGCTGATGCAGCAGCTCGAGATGGCCGGTGCGGACGAGACCAACGGGTCCGCCCCGGCTATCTCCGATCGAACCGGGCTCCATCACCGTGCGGTCGGCCACTGCCCCTTGCTCTGGAAGTACTGCGCCGCCTCCGGCTCCTCGGTGAACTCCAGTAGCCCGCCGGTCTTCTCCTGCAAGATCTCCCGCACCGCCACCGGCGTGGCGAAGAAGAACTCGCGCCGCTCGTTGACGAAGTTCACCCGACGGTCGGCAAACGCCTTGTGCAACTCGTGCTCCAGCGCGACGGCGTCGTCGGAGAAGTACAGTGCGTGCACGTCGTACGGGAACGGCACCGATGCGTCGCCGAGCTCCCGGACCCGGTCGAGCGGCTCCAGCCGTCGCGTCATGCCGATCTTGACAATCCCGGGTCCGAACGCCCCGATGTTCGAGATGACGTACACGTAGCCGGCGCGGATGTTCGCGATGCGGTAGTCGTTGTCCTGGATGGCCTGGTCGATCGCGGCCAGCCGGCCCGCCAGTTCGGCCGCCTTGGCGTCGTCGCCCTTGGCCCGCAAGGCGGCCAGGACGGTCTCGTAGTGGGTCCGCTCCTTCTCCAGGCGCTCGCGCTCCGCGGCCAGTTCCTGCTCGGCCCGGCGCTGCTCGCGCAGCAGTTCGCGCTCTTCGCGGGCCCGCTCGCGCTCCTGCTGGGCCTTGACCTGGAAGTCGGCGGTCAGCTCCAGCTCGCGGATCCGCAGCGAGTGGTACTGCGGGTTGATCCGCATCTCCATGATGACGCCCAGCTTCTCGATCGCGGTGACGGCCGACTCGAGGCGCTTCTTCGCGGTCGTGATGTTGCCCGCGCGCAGTGAGCGGACACAGTTGTCGGCCTCGGCGTTGTAGGCGCGCAACATGAGTTTGGACAGGTCCGTGACCATCTTGCGGCCCTTGGCGAGCGAGCCGGAGAAGGTGAACATGTCCGCGGCAAGCACGGCGTGCCCGGCCTTGATGATCCCGTCCATCTCGTGCTCGAGTTCACGGAGCCGCTCCTTGTAGGCGGCGGCGTCCTCGAGGGGATGGTGGTACCGGTAGATCCCCACGTCCTGCAGGACGCGACGGTCGTCGAGCTCGACGAGTTCGCCGTCCCGCGAGGTTTCTCGCGCCGCCAGCGCGACTTCGAGTTCGGCGATGCGGGCCCGCAGCGCCTCGCGGTCGTCGCGGGGCGGGTCAGGCCGCCGCGGCGCGGGTTCCGGCCTTCGGTCTGAGGGCTCCGGGTCGGGCCGGCGCGGCGCGGGTTCCGGGCCGGCCTCGGCCGGATCGGGCAGCCACAGCGCCCACCCCGCAGGTGGCGGGGGCCACGCCGGGTCCGGCTTCCACCCGGCGGGCGGCACCCAGCCGGACGGCGGCCGCGGCCATCCCGGCGGTGGATTGAACCGCACGGTCACCGCCCCCGCACCCGCACGCCTACGCTGGAGTCGGCCGGCGCGAGGTCGAACGGCGACTTCGACAGCGCCGCCCCGAGATGCACGAGCGTGGCGTGCGGTATCACGTTGGCCAGGTCGAAGGTGGTGAAGGTGTCTCGGTCGGCGGCGACGATCACCAGGGGTATCGCCTCGGGCAGCCCGGTCGCCGGCACGATGGTCCGCGTGCTGACGGTGAGCGCGACCGATCGGATCTTCCCGGCCCGGTCGGCCTCGAAGACCTCGTGGAGGGTGCGCACCGCCACCTGCCACACCGCGCCGGCGTACCGGTCCTTCTGCTGCTTCACCGGCAGCGCGGTGGGCGTGATCTCGTCCGCGGCCTTGACGTATCGGTACTCCTTGACCGTCGGGACGCGGCCCGGCGCCGGCACCACGGCGTCGAGCGTGAGCTCGCGGGTGCCGATGTCGAACCGGTGCTCGTAGCCGACGGGAAAGCCGTCCGGGTAGACGGAGTTGGCCAGCACCACCCCGACGTAGTCCTGAATGGCGGACTCGACATCGAAGGCCAGCTCGTTGATGAACTGCGCGATGCGCTGGTTGTGCGCCGCGGCCTCGGCCTCCCGCTGCCGGCACTGCTCCCAGTACGACTCCTCGGCCGCGCCCAGCCGGGCGACACGGTCGTGCTCGGCCTGACGCCGGCGTTCGAACTCCGCCGTGTGGGCGGCGTGCATCCGCCCGCAGTGCTCGTGCCAGGTCCGGTAGGCCGCCTCGTGCGCGGCCCGGGCCTGGGCGACAGCCTCCTCGTGCTTCTTGCGGCCCCCGCCGAACACTCCCTTCGGCGCGACCGGCTCCTGGTACACCGGCTGCGGCGGATACACCAGCGGCGGCATGGGCGGCACCGGCGTGCCGAGCGGTCCCGGGTCGAACGGCGGATGCTCCACCGACGTGACCTTCAGGGAGTCGAGGTCGACAAAGTCGTCGACGGCCAGCGTCGACGCGAGCAGATTATCGATGTCCTCGTACAGCTGCACCAGGTCGGCGTTCATCGCGGCCGCCTCGGCCGTGCGCGCCTCGACGTGCAGGCGTGCGGCGACCCGCTGCACCTCGGCCTTCTCGGCGGCGCTGGCCCGCGCCGCCGCGGCGGCCGCCCGCTCGAAGCTCGCCCGGGCCCGCTCCATCTCCCGCTGCGCGGCGGCCTGTGCGCGCATGGCCGCCGCCACCTGCTGCCGCCGGCGCCGCTCCGCCTGCTGCGCCTGGTGGTTGAGCTCCGCGAAGAAGCCACGTCGTGCCACTGCACCTCCCGGTGATCGGGTGCATCGTCGCGACATCTTCGCAGGCCGCACGGCCTGTGGTAAGGCGAACCAGGAGCGTTGACCGGTTCGGACGACGCCACGTCAGCCGACGGGACCACGCATTCCGGAAACCATCAGTGGCGCACCGCGTGAGCGCGGGCCGGGGATCGGGCGCGGCCCGCGGGGCGGACCATCTCGACGACGGCAACGACTACTACTACGCCTTCGTTCGGCACCCTCGCCGAGGCTCAGACCGCCGCACACCAGCGTCCGGGAGCCGAGGAACCTCTCGCGCTCGTACGGCAACAGGAGTACATCGAGTAAACGGCCGCGAGTTCGTCCGGGCCGATCGGCTGGTCGTCGAATGTCAATGCCATGGTGGTCCCTGCTCGTGCGCGCCCGAAGTGACCGGGCCCAAACCCGGCGGGAGCTGGCGTACCGCGATCGCCACGGCGTGCTCCGCCGTCGTGGTCTCGCCGATCACGTCGCCCAGGTAGCGGGAGCGCACGACGAAAGCGTCCTCGGTCTCGGCCCACAGGCTCAGGCCCACGTCGCGCAGGAACGGGCGGGTCGTGGCCGAGAACTTCAAAACCCAATGGCTGGTGTACGGGTACAGCTGCCGCAGTTCCGGCGCGGCGTAGGACGCCTCCGTGATGGCGTGCAGGCGCGGCAGGCCCGATGCCGTCATCTCCGCGCGCACGCACTGCCACTCGGCCTCGGCCAGGCGCGCCGGGTCGCCGTCCGGGACCTCGAAGCGGCCCGTCGGCTCCATGAACGGGGCGCGCGCGCAGATGTCGGCGAGGCTCGCCCCGGCGCGCCAGGCGGCGGCGACCTCGGCGATCTCGGACACGTCGTCGGCGTACCCGTGGATGAGCGGCAGGTGCTGGTGGGCCTCGCCGCCGACGATCGACCAGCGGCGCTCGTGCTCGAAGGCGCTGATCTCCAGGCCGTTGCGGTGCGCGACGGGGGTCGAGACGGCCGCCCGGTGCATCGGGTCGCGGCCGTCCGCGGTGGCCTCGACGCCGTGGGCCCGCAGGGCCTCGGCCAGCCCGCCGGCGGCCTCGACGTCGGGGTAGAAGCTCATCGCGTGCCCCAGGCCAGTAACGCCGCCGTCGGCAGGACGAGGTCGTCGCCGGTCAGGAACGGGGCGGCCAGGCGCTCGTACTCGCGCCGGGCCCGGGCCATCGTGGCCTCGTCCCGGCCGGCCAAGGCCTCGCCGAGGGCGCCCATGCCGTTGGCCGGGCCGATCCACCACGAGTCGAGGTCGGTGCGGTGCTCCCAGGTCAGGAGGCGGGCCGACACGTCGCGCAGGCCGGCGCCGCGCAGCAGGCCGGTGACGCCCTCGGTGGTGCGCTCGAAATTCAAGGCGGGCGGGACGATCGACGGCGACGGGGGCAGGCCGGCCGCGTCCAGCACGTCGTTCCACAGCTGCTGCAGCGGCGGCGCCGGGCGTGGCCACACGGTGATCGCGACACGGCCGCCCGGGGCGGTGACGCGGGCGAGGTCGGCGGCCGCGCGCGCCGGGTCGGGCACGTGGTTGACGACGAAGTTGGCGACCACCGCGTCGAAGGCGGCGTCGGGGTACGGCAGCTCCGGCAGCCGGCCCAGGCGCACGTCCGGCACCCGCGACCGGGCCAGCTCGACCATGGTCGGCTCGGCGTCGACCGCCGCGACGCGCGCGCCCCGCTCCAGGGCCAGGACGGCGACGGTACCGGAGCCGGTGCCGACGTCCAGCAGGGCGCCGCCGGGGGCCGGGCCGGCCACGTCGAGCAGGTCCGGGGCGGTGTGCGCGCACAGGTGCGCGTAGCTGTCGGCGAACGCCGTCGCGCGGCCGGTCCATTTGGCGTCGGGAGCGGGCATGGGATCAGCGTAATTCAGGTGCCGCGACGCCCGACCGCCGTTACGCTGCGCGCCGTGTCCGAAGTCCTCTGTGCCCAGCCGTCGCCCAAGGCGTCGTTTTGAAACGGCTCCGGCATCTGCGCATGGACCTCCGGCCGCTGCGGCACCGGGACTTCCGGCTGCTCATGGCCAGCGGTGTCGTCACGATGTTCGGCAGCTTCATCACGATGGTGGCGGTACCGTTCCAGCTCAAGCAGCTCACCGGCTCCTACGTGGCCGTCGGCGCGGTGGGCGTCGTCGAGCTGGTGCCGATGGTGCTGAGCGGGCTGTGGGGTGGCGCGATCGCCGACGCGGCCGACCGGCGCAAGGTGATCCTGGCCTGCGAGGCGGCGCTGGCCGTGTGCACGGCCGGGCTGCTGCTCAACGCGCTGCTGCCGCATCCGGCGGTGTGGCCGCTGTACGTCGTCGCCGGCTCCGTCGCCGCGCTCGACGGGCTCCAGCGGCCCTCGCTCGATGCGATGACGCCGCGGCTGGTGCCCCGCGACGAGCAGACCGCCGCGAACGCCATCTCGGGCGTGCGCTGGCAGATCGGCGCGGTCGCCGGGCCCGCGGTCGGCGGGGTGCTGGTCGCCCTGGCCGGCGTGCCGATCGCCTACGCCGTGGACGTGCTGACGTTCCTGCTGTCCGTCGCGCTGCTGTGGGCGCTGCGCCCGGTGCCGCCCTCGGCGGAGGCGGAGCGCCCGAGCCTGCGCGGGATCGCGCGCGGGGCGCGGTACGCGTGGTCCCGCCCGGAGCTGCTGGGCACCTACTTCGTCGACATCGCCGCGATGTTCCTGGCCATGCCGGTCGCGCTGTTCCCGTTCGTCGCCGACGAGCTGCACTCGCGCTGGGCCCTCGGCCTGCTGTACGCGTGCCTGCCGCTCGGCGCGATGGTGGTCTCGGTCACCAGCGGCTGGGCCTCGCACGTGCACCGGCACGGCCTGGCGGTGCTTGTCGCGGCCGGGGTGTGGGGGCTGGCCATCGCCGGCTTCGGGATCGCCCCGAACATCGGGGTCGCGATGGCGCTGCTGGTCGTGGCGGGCGGGGCGGACATGGTCAGCGGGCTGTTCCGCTCGACCATCTGGAACCAGACGATCCCCGACCACCTGCGCGGGCGCCTCGCCGGGATCGAGCTGCTGTCGTACTCGATCGGCCCGACCGCCGGCCAGCTGCGCGCCGGGCTCATGGCCAGCGCCGTCGGCCTGCGCGGCGCGATCGCGGCCGGCGGGCTGCTGTGCACCGGCGCCGTCGCCCTGTGCACCGTGCTGATGCCGGGCTTCACCCGCTACGACGAGCGCACGTCCCCGCACGCCCAGGCCGCGGCGGAGCCTCAGCCGGCCGCGGCGCCGTAGTCGTTGCCGGGTTCGCGGTACACGGCGTGGACCTCGCCGGTGTCGGGCTGCTGGGCGAGCTCGATGAACACCGTCGGGCCCTGCACGCGGTAGTAGGTGGAGCCGTACCGGGCGAAGGTCGTCTCGGCGAGGCCCTTGCGGAAGGCGGCCTGTTTCACGGCCGCCTGCGCGGGGTCGAGCACGCTGAGCCACTGGTCGACGAGCGCCAGCAGCAGCGCCTGCTGCTGGGGCCGCAGGGTGGACGCGGCGATGCCCGCGGCCGGCAGGGTGCGCCCGTCCTGGCCCGGGCCGAGGACGACGTCGTGCACCGGCTGGGGCAGGACCGACGCCTGCTGCTGGCCGGGGTCGAGGTCGTCGATGAAAGCCTGGCCCTTGCGGATCTCGCCGCACAGCGGCCCGGCGCCGCCCCGCAGCGTCGGGGCGAGGGTGAGCGCGTCGCCCTCGACGGTGAGGTTGAGGGCGAGGTTGTGCCCGCCGAACTGCAGCGTCCAGATGCCGGCGGCGGTGGGGGCGCCGAGGATGCGGACCCAGTACCGGTCGATCCCGTCGGCCGCGGTGATGTCGATCACCTGCTGGTAGCCGCGGTCGCTCAGCGCGGCCCGGAGCACGCCGAGGACGGCGGCGCGCTGGACGCTGCCGAGCGCGCCCATGCGCAGCCCGGCCCGCGGGAACCGGGCGTCGGGCAGGTCCGACCAGTGCGCCAGGTTGGCCGGGGTGCGCTCGGCCCGCACGGCACCGCGCTGGTCGTCGTCGAGGGTACTGAGCAGCGACTTCGCGGCCTCGAGCACATCGCCGGAGCTCGCCGCGGCGCTCGCGCCGGGTGCCTCGCAGGACGAGGTGACGGTCGCGACCGGGACCGCGTCGCCGCCCGACCCGCAGGCGGTCGCGGAGGCCAGCACCAGTCCGGCGACGAGCAGCGAACCACGCACAAATCGCCAGTTTAGCCACGGATCGGTATGACGTCCGCCGAGAAGCTGGTGAGCATGCGCAGGACGCTGTCGAGGTGGGCACCCATCGCCGCCTCGGCGCGGGCCGGGTCGCGGGCGCAGACGGCCTCGACGATGGCCAGGTGCTCGGGCAGCGACACCGCCGGCCGGCCGGGCAGCAGGGCCAGCCGGAACTGGTGGCGCACCATCTGCCCGTGCAGCTGGTCGATGACCTTCGCCGCCGCGCCGTGCCCGGCGATGCGGCGCACCTCCGCGTGGAGCTCCGGCTCGATGAGGCGCTGGCGGGGCGCGTACTCCCCGCGCAGGATCGCGGCCCGCAGCTCGTCGAAGACCTCAGGCATCGCCGCCCCCGGGCCGGTGCCCCTTCTTGGCCGCCTGCACCAGCTCGTAGACGTGGGTGCGGATCTCGGCGAAGCGCGGGGAGGAGCGGGTCTGGAGCTGGTCGCGCTCGTCCGGCAGGTCGACCCGCACGTCCTCGAGCACCACGGTCGGCCGGTTGGACAGCACCAGCACCCGCTGGCCCAGGTAGACCGACTCGTCGATGTCGTGGGTGACGAACAGGACGGTGATGCCCAGCCGCCGCCACAGCGTGCGCACGAGGTCCTCGAGGTCGGCGCGGGTCTGGGCGTCGACGGCGGCGAACGGCTCGTCCATGAGCAGCACGCTGGGCTCGTACGCCACCGCCCGCGCGATCGCGACGCGCTGCTGCATGCCGCCGGAGAGCTGCCAGGGGTGGGCCTCGGCGCTCTCGGTGAGCCCGACGGCGTCGAGGGCGGCCGCGACCCGGGCGGCGCGGTCGGCCTTGTTCAGGCCCTTCTCCTTGAGCGGCAGCTCGATGTTGCGGCGGACGGTGAGCCAGGGGAAGAGGCTGCGGCCGTACTCCTGGAAGACCACGGCCATGCCGGCGGGCGGCCCCGTGACCGGGGCGCCGTCGAGCGCGATCCGCCCGCCGCTCACGTCGAGCAGGCCGGCGATGCAGCGCAGCAGGGTCGTCTTGCCGGCGCCGGACGGGCCGACGATGCACACGAACTCGCCCCGGCCGATGCTGAAGGTCAGCTCCCGCACGGCCTCGACGCTGCGGCCGTGCCCGGTGTACGTCTTGGCGAGGCCGTCGACGTCGAGCGCTACAGAGTTGTCCATCACACTTCCCGTTCGGCCTGGCGCTGACCGCGGTACCACGCCAGGGTTCGGTGTTCGACGAGGCGGAACAGGCCGGACAGCGCGACCCCGATGAGGCCGAGCAGGATGATGCCGGTCCACATCTGCGGGATGGCGAAGCCGCGCTGGAACTGCACGATGGCGGCGCCGAGCCCGCGGTTGGCCCCGAACAGCTCGCTGATGACCATGAGGATCACGCCGATCGACAGCGCCTGCCGCGCGCCGGTGGCGATGCGCGGGCTGGCCGCGCGCAGGATCACGTGCTGGAGGGTGGCGAGGCGGCCGAGCCGGTAGGAGCGGGCGGTGTCGCGCAGCAACCCGTCCGCCGAGCGCACGCCCTCGACGGTGTTGAGCAGGATCGGCCACAGGCAGCCCAGGGCGATCGTGACGAGCTTGGGCGTCCAGCCGGTGAAGCCGGCGAAGAGCGCGATGACGGGGATGAGCACCGGCGGGGGCAGGGCCCGGAAGAACTCCAGGGCCGGCTCGGTCAGCGCCCGCAGCGTCGGCGACGAGCCGATCCCGGTGCCCAGGGCGACCCCGCAGACCAGGGCGATCAGGTACCCGAGCGCGAGGCGGGCGAGGCTGGGCAGGACGTCGTGCAGGATCGGGTCCTTCGTCCACGTCTGCGGGAACGCCTCGAGGATCGTGCGCAGCGGCGGCCAGAAGAAGCTGGTGCTGCCGGCGGAGGCGAACCACCAGACGGCGACGAGCACGACCGGCAGGGCGACGGCGTACAGGACCCTTTTCACAGATTCTCCCGGACCGACGTGTGCCAGCGCAGCACCCGGCGCTCGACCGCCCGGGCCGAGACGTTCACCAGGACGCCGATGATGCCGATGACGATGACGAGCGCGTAGGTCTCGGCGACGGCCCCGGAGCCCTGGGCGACGCCGATGGACCGGCCCAGGCCCGGCACGCCGATGATGAGCTCGGCGGTGATCTCCAGGATCAGGGCCACCGCCGCGGCGAGCCGGAACCCCGTCACCACGTAGGGCAGCGCGGTCGGCCAGATGACGGTGCGCACGACCGCCCAGCGGGAGAAGCGGTAGGAGCGGGCGGTGTCGCGCACGACCGGGTCGACGTCGGCGACCCCGTAGAGCACCTGGACCAGCACCTGCCAGAAGGACGCGTAGACGACCAGGACCAGCGCCGACTGCATCCGGCTGCCATAGATGAGCACGACGAGCGGGATGAGCGCGACCGACGGGATGGGGCGCAGGAACTCGATCGTCGAGGCGGTCAGCGCGCGCAGGACCGGCACGCTGCCGATCAGCACGCCGATGACGATGCCCGCGGCCATCGAGATCGCCAGGCCGAGCGCCCAGCCGCGCAGGGTCTGACCCAGTGCGGTCCAGAAGCCGGCTTCGGTACCGATGCGCGCCAGCCGGGCGACGATGGCGCTGAACGGCGGCAGGTAGTTGCGGTCGACGAGGCCCAGCCGCGGCGCCGCCTCCACGAAGGCGGCGACCACGGCCAGGCCCAGCACGCCGAGCGCCGGTCGTTGCGCTGTCCGGGCGGGCATCACGGCAGCAGTGCGTCCAGGGTGAGCGGCTTGGTGATCAGGCCGTCGTTCTTGGCGAGGTCCCCGAGCAGCTGCACCGAGTCGCGGTCGACCGCGCTCGGCCACTTCGGCAGGGTCAGGGCGGCCTGGACCTTCGGGTCGAGCTTGGTGTAGGTGGACAGGATCGCCCGGACGTCGTCGGGGTGGGCCGCGGCGTACTCGACCGACTTCTTCATCGCCGCCGTGAACGAGGCCACGACCTTGGCGTTCTGCGCGGCGAACTGCTGCGAGGTGAAGTACATGCCGACGGTGAGGTCGGGGTCGGTGCCGGCGTAGTTGGAGACCACCTGCCGGTAGCCCTGGCCGGTGGCGATGGTCAGGAACGGCTCGACCACCTGCCCGGCGTCGACGTCGCCCTTGCCGACGGCGGCGGTGATGTCGGGGAACGCGAGCTCGGTGAAGTTGATCGTCTTCGGGTCGCCGCCGGCCTTCTGCACCACGTTGTTGATCGTCGTGGTGTTGATGTTCTTGAGCGTGTTGACCGCGACCTTCTTGCCGGCCAGGTCCTTGGCCGTCTTGATCGGGCTGTCCGCCTTGACGATGACGGCGCCGAAGTCCTTGCCCTCGGTACCGGTGGAGGCGACACCGGCCGCGACGACCTTGAGCGGCAGGCCCTGGGAGTTGGCCAGCAGCAGCGAGGTGGTGTTGCTGAAGCCGAACTGGTACTGCCCGCTGACGACGGCCGGCACGATCGCCGCGCCGCCCTGGGCCGTCTCCAGCGTGAGGTCGAGGCCCTCGGCGGTGAAGAAGCCCTGTTTGACGCCGAGGTAGATGGGGGCGACGTCGACGATCGAGATGACGCCGACCTTGACCTTGGTGACGCCGCCCGAGCTGGTCGGGGCGGTGCCCGCGCCGCCGTCGCCGCACCCGGCGAGCAGGGCGGCGACGGCGGAGACGGCAAGGACGGAGCGGCGGCGCAGGCGAATCGGGGTGGGGGTGCCGGGTCGGGGCATGGGTCCTCCTTGGACGACGAGCGCCCGGCGGGGCGCTCGCAAAGCCGACGACGCGGACGTTACACAGATCGTCAACAATTGTGAAGCCGCCGATTGCGAGCATCTTTTGGTTGACAGCGACGATTGCCGGGTGAATTGTTGACAATCGAGTCCGAGCTTGACGGAGTGACGCATGCCCCACTACGTGGTCAGGTCGATCGACCGGGCCGACCCCGATGTCATCGCCGCCCTGCGCACCGCGGGCGTCGCCACCACCCATGAGGCCGCCGGTCGCACCGGCCTGCTCGGCCCCGAGATCCAGGCCCGCCAGGCCGGCACGGCGATCGGCGGCTCCGCCGTCACCGTGTCGTGCCACCCCGGCGACAACCTCATGATCCACGCGGCGGTCGAGGTGTGCCGGCCCGGCGACGTGCTGGTCGTGACCACCACCTCGCCGTCGACCGACGGCATGTTCGGCGAGCTGCTGGCCACCTCGCTGGCCGCGCGCGGCGTCCTCGGGCTGGTCATCGACGCCGGGGTGCGCGACGTCGCCGAGCTGCGCGGCCTGGGCTTCCCGGTCTGGTCCCGCGCCGTGCACGCCCAGGGCACCGTCAAGGCCAGCCCGGGCTCGGTGAACGTGCCGGTCGTGGCGGCCGGGCAGCTCGTGCGGCCGGGCGACATCGTCGTCGCCGACGACGACGGGGTGCTCGTGCTGCCGATCGCGGCCGGCGGTACCGTCGCCGAAGCCGCCGCCGAGCGCCTCGCGAACGAGTCGGCCAAGCGGGAACGGCTCGCCGCCGGCGTTCTCGGCGTGGATCTCTACGGGCTGCGGCCGCTGCTCGAGGAGCTCGGCGTGCGGTACGTGGATCGGCTCCCCGGATGAGCGACGGCATCCCCTGCCTGCAGATGCGCGGCGGCAGCTCCAAGGGCGCCTACTTCCTCGCCGCCGACCTGCCCGCCGACCCCGCCGGGCGCGACGACCTGCTGCTGCGGATCATGGGCTCCCCCGACGAGCGGCAGGTCGACGGCCTCGGCGGCGGGCACCCGCTGACCAGCAAGGTCGCGGTCGTCTCGCCCTCCCCGGACGGCGGGGCCGACGTCGACTACCTGTTCCTGCAGGTAGTACCGGACCGGGCCGTCGTCACCGACGCCCAGACGTGCGGCAACCTGCTGGCCGGGGTCGGCCCGTTCGCGATCGAGCGCGGCCTCGTCCCGGCCGCGGGCGACGTGACCACCGTGCGCATCCGGATCGTCAACCCCACCGAGAGCCTGGTCGAGGCCCGGGTGCGGACCCCCGGCGGCCGGGTCACCTACGACGGCGACACCGTCATGGCCGGCACGCCGTTCCCGGCCGCCCCGATCGACCTGGTGTTCCCGGGCGGGGCGAACCCCGTCTTCCCCACCGGGGCGCTCCTCGACGAGTTCGCGGGCGTGCCGGTCACCTGCGTCGACGCCGGGATGCCGGTCGTCGTGCTGCGGGCCGGCGACCTCGGCCTCGACGGCACCGAGGAGCCGGCCGACCTCGAGGGGCGCGCGGAGCTGCGGGCGACGCTGGAGGCGGTGCGCCTCGCGGCCGGGCCGGCCATGGGGCTCGGCGACGTGGGCGGCACGACGGTACCGAAG
Organism: Dactylosporangium sp. NPDC049140; assembly: GCF_040648435.1. Taxonomy (NCBI): domain Bacteria; kingdom Bacillati; phylum Actinomycetota; class Actinomycetes; order Micromonosporales; family Micromonosporaceae; genus Dactylosporangium; species Dactylosporangium sp. NPDC049140. The sequence goes on from NZ_JBEZDS010000045.1 coordinate 53,201, forward strand.
CTGACCATCGTGTCCGGGCCCCGCCACGGCGGCACCGTCACCACGCGCACCTTCATCCCGCACCGCGTGCACGCCGCGATCGGGGTGCTCGGCGCCGTGTCCGTCGCGGTGGCCGTGCGGGTACCCGGGACGACCGCTTTTCAAAGTGTTGCCGGGGCGCTGGTGCGGGTCGAGCACCCGACCGGCACCTTCGACGTGGCCGTCGACGTCGACCCGGACGGCGCGGCGACCCGCGTGCGGCGCAGCACCGTGGTCCGCACCGCACGCAAGATCTCCGACGGGCTCGTGTGGCCCCGCAGTGGAAAGGCAGCCGGATGACGATTCCGCACGACCCGGACGGCCGGCGCGAGATCGCCCACGTCGGACCGCTCGAGCTGTACACGCCGGTGCTCGACGCGTCGGCCGACTTCTTCGTGCGCGTGATGGGGCTGCGCGAGGTACACCGGGACGAAACCTCGGTCTATCTGCACACCTGGGACGACTACCAGTCGTGGACGCTCCGGCTCGTCCGGCGCGACGCCGCCGGCATCGGCCGCACCTACCTGCGAGCCGCCAGCCCCCAGGCGCTGCAACGGCTGGTGGCGAAGACCGGCGCGGCCCGGGTCGTCACCGACGTGCACCACCTCGGCGAGGTGCACGTGTGCACCGACCCCGATGGGCACGAGCTCGGGCTGTACTGGGACGTCGAGTGGTACCAGGCCGACGACACCGACCGCCCGGCGCTGAAGAACCAGGCCGCCGCCTACCCGGGCCGGGGCGCGAACCTGCGCCGCCTCGACCACGTCAACTACCTCACCGCCGACGTGCCCGGCACCGCGGCGTTCCTGCGCGACGTGCTCGGCGCCCGCTGCACCGAGCAGATCGTCAAGGACGACGGCGACCCGCAGGCGATCTGGTACTCGCTGGGGAACAAGACGTACGACCTGGTCTACACCGAGGACTGGACCGGCTCCCGCGGCCGGCTGCACCACGTCGCCTTCGCCACCGACACCCGCGAGGAGATCCTGCGCGCCGCCGACGTCTGCCTCGACGCCGGCGTGCACATCGAGACCGGCCCGCACAAGCACGCGATCCAGCAGACCTTCTTCCTGTACGTGTGGGAGCCCGGCGGCAACCGCGTCGAGATCTGCAACGCGGGCGCGCGGCTCATCCTCGCCCCGGACTGGAAGACGATCAGCTGGACCCGCGAGGAGCGGGCCCGGGGGCAGGCGTGGGGCCTCAAGACGATCGCCACCTTCCACACGCACGGCACGCCGGTGGTCGAGCCGTGATCATCGACTGCCACGGCCACTTCACGACGGCGCCCGACGCGCACGCCGCCTGGACGGTCGGCTCGCCCTATCCGCGCATCTCCGACTCGGCCCTCCAGGCGTCCGTGGAGGGGCAGCTCCGGCTCATGCGGGAGCGCGGCGTGGACCTGACGCTGTTCTCGCCCCGCGCCTCCGCCATGGGCCACCACCTCGGTGACGAGACCCGCAGCACCGCCTGGACCCGGGCCTGCAACGACCTCATCCACCGGGTCGTCCGGCTCTATCCCGACCGCTTCGCCGGCGTGGGCCAGCTCCCCCAGTCCCCGGGGGCGCCGATCGCCGGCTCCGTCCGGGAGCTGCGCAGATGCGTGAAGGAGCTCGGCTTCGTCGGCTGCAACCTCAACCCCGACCCGAGCGGCGGCCACTGGACCTCGCCGCCGCTGACCGACCACTACTGGTACCCGCTGTACGAGGCCCTGCAGGAGCTCGACGTGCCCGCCATGGTGCACGTCTCGGCCGTCACCAACCCGAACTTCCACGCCACCGGCTCGCACTACCTCAACGCCGACACCACCGCGTTCATGCAGCTGCTGCCGGCCGGCCTGTTCCAGGACTTCCCGGGCCTGCGGTTCGTCATCCCGCACGGCGGCGGCGCCGTGCCCTACCACTGGGGCCGGTTCCGCGGCCTCGCCGACATGCTCGGCCGGCCGCCCCTGGCCGAGTCCGTCATGCGCAACGTCTTCTTCGACACCTGCGTGTACCACCAGGCCGGCATCACCCTGCTCTTCGATGTCATCGACGTCGACAACATCCTGTTCGGCTCCGAGATGATCGGCGCGGTCCGCGGCGTCGACCCGCACACCGGGCACCACTTCGACGACACCCGCCGGTACGTCGACGCCCTGCCGCTCAGCGACGCCGACCGCCTCAAGGTCTACGAGCTCAACGCAAGACGCGTATACCCCCGTCTGCCGTAGGGAGTTCCATGATCCGCACAGTCCTGGCTCTGCTGCTCACCCCGCTCTTCGCCCCGTCGTCCGCCGCACCCGCCCCGGTCACGTGCGGCTCGCTCGCCTCCGCCCGCCTGCCCGGCGTCACCATCGCCTCGGCCTCGGTCGTCGGCGGCAACTGCGAGATCCGCGGCACCATCGCCCCCGCCGGCACCATCGTCGTCCGGCTGCCCGTCAGCGGCTGGAGCGGCCGCTACGTGCAGACCGGCTGCGGCGGCCTGTGCGGCAACGCGAACATCAACTACACCCAGGCCGCCAACTGCAAGCCGATCGCCGACGGCACCGTCGCCTCGGCCACCACCGACATGGGCCACCAGGGCCAGAACGACGGCTCCTGGGCCGCGAACAACCCGCTGGCGCAGATCGACTTCGCCTACCGGGGCGTGCACGAGACCGCCGAGACCGCCAAGGCGCTCATCAAGGCCTTCTACCACCGGGCGCCGCGGTACTCGTACTTCGACGGCTGCTCCGACGGCGGCCGCGAGGCGCTCATGGAGGCGCAGCGGTACCCGGACGACTTCGACGGCATCGCCGCCGGCGCGCCCGCGAGCAACATGGCCGTGCAGAACACGTTCCACCACGCCTGGAACGTGCTGGCCAACCGCGACGCCAACGGCGGCTACATCCTGCTGGCCGACCGGCTCCCGCTCATCCACACCGCCGTGCTCACGGCCTGCGACAGCCGCGACGGCCTCACCGACGGCGTGATCGACGACCCGAGGCGGTGCGACTTCGACCCGGACACCCTGCGCTGCACCGCCGGCCAGGCCCCGGCGACGTGCCTGAGCCCGGCCGAGGCGACGGTGGTACGCAAACTTCACGACGGCGCCACGGACGCGCAGGGCAACCGCCTCGAGCCCGCGATCGCGCACGAGTGGGGCTCGGAGCTGGAGTGGACCCTCTTCATCCCCACCGCACCGGGCCAGACGGTCGGCAGCGAGATGTTCGCCCTGTCCTACCTGCGCTACCTGGCCGACCCGAACCACCCGAACCCGGCCTACCAGCTCGCCGACCTCCAGCTCACCGTGCCGTCGTTCTGGTCGACGGTGATGCCGTCCTCGTCGTACATGGCGGCATTGGACCCGGACCTGTCCCGCTTCGAGCGCGGCGGCGGCAGGCTGATCCTCTGGCACGGCTGGAACGACCAGCACATCTCGCCGCAGAACACGCTCGTGTACTGGGACGCGATGCGCAACGAGATGGGCGGCCGCACCGTGGACCGCTTCGCGCGCCTGTACCTGTTCCCGGGCATGGCCCACTGCGGCGGCGGCGAGGGCCCGAACAGCTTCGACGTGATGACGCCGCTGATGTCCTGGGTCGAGCGCGACAAGGCCCCGGACCGGATCGTCGCCACGAACGCCACCCGGAGCCGGCCGGTGTACCCGTACCCGGCGGTCGCGCGCTACGACGGCACGGGGAGCACGGACGACGCGTCGAACTTCGCGCCGTACACCCCGCGCGACACGGTACGCAACGACGCCCACTGGGTGGGCGAGCGCCTCTTCTCCGGCGACTACCAGACCTGGCCGAGGGCCGTGAACGGGAAACTGGTCCTCTGACGCACGGAACCGGCGCGGTCAGACCCCGACAACACGAGCACGTTCGTGATATCAATGCCCGCGCGTCTGATGATCACGAAGGTGAGTTCGACGAGGCTCCACCGTCGACGGGTTCCTGGCGGATCCGGATCGTGTCGGGGATCGTGGCCGCGCTGATCCTCATCGCGGTCGGCGACAGCCCGCTGACGCAGACCGCGCTGGACTTCCTCAAAGCCTGCGTCACCGTGACCATCGCCGACACCCCAGCCGGACCTGCTGGCGGCCACCCGCACCTGGCTGGAGACGCGGTTCCACCCCGCGGACGCCCGGCAGCCGCAGGTCGGCTGGGTCTGCGGCCAGCTCGCGGTGGACTTCGCGCTCGACCGCCGCAGCGCCGACGTCGTGATCTCCGGCCGGGAGTACTCCGACGACGAGGCCATCCACACGGCGATGCTGGTCCTCGACGACTGCCGGGAGCATTGAGCCGGGCGATTCGGTGCCACGACGGCGCGCTGCGGCTGCAGCCTGCCGGGTTCGATGATCGAACAGGGAGTAATGCTCGAAACCTGTGGATGAACGTCGGGCGGCGTACCCTTCCGACGAGTCCAGGTCCAGGAATCGAGTAAGGCCCGCGCGCCAACGCGGGTCGGGGAGGTACGCCTCTGCTTACCGTAGTCACTGACGACGAGCACATGCCAGCCGCCACGATGACCCAGTCGACCGGGATGGCCGTAGCTGGTGGGTCCCTGATCGATGAGATCGTGCGGAACGGTCGCGCCGAGCCGCGGCAGGTGCTCACGTCGGCCGGTGCGGTCGAGGTGACCGCGCCGCGGGTCAACGACAAGCGGCTCGACGAGGTCACCGGTGAACGCCGGCGGTTCGGGTCGATGATCCTGCCGGCATGGTGCCGCAAGTCCCCGAAGGTCAACGAGGTGCTGCCGCTGTTGTATCTGCACCGAGCAAGCAACCGAGCGGCAGCAGCATGATCATCACACCTCGGCCGCCCGAAGCCGCCGGGCCACTGCACAGCGGCGCACCCGGAGACGACGCGGTGGAGGTCCTGCGCCAACCCGGCGAACCGGTGGTCCTCTGCCGAGCTGCGGGCAGCCGACCCGGGTGGGGCGTGCACCGCGCTTCTGGCCTGTTCATCGGCGTGTACTTCGACGCGCAGGACCGAGTCGACGCAGTCGAGTTCGGTCGCCCCCACGACACCGACGACGCAGTCGTCCACAACGCGCTGAACGTGATCACAACGCCAGCCGCGGACCTCGTCACACAACTACGACGTCACACCACCGTTCACGAAGAGGAGAACGGCCACACCTTTGCGATCTGGGCACACGCTGGCGGTGTGGGAATGCTCGACATGATCGCGAATCGCGTCGCTGGTGGGGCGACCGTGGAGTTTCGCCCTACGGGGACGTCGATGGTTCCGTTGATCCGCAGTCGCCAGCTCGTGACGGTGGCGCCGGTGGAGCTCGCGCGTTTAGAGGTCGGGGACATCGTGCTGGCCAGGGTGGCCGGGGCGACGTACCTGCACCTGGTGTCCGCGATCGAGGCCGGCACCGGCCGCGTCCAGATCAGCAACAATCATGGCAGGGTCAACGGGTGGACCAGCGGCCAGCGGGTCTACGGCATCTGCACCGCGGTCGACGGCGTCGCCCGTCCCCGCCTCGCGGGGAAGGTCCGGTTGCTCTGATTCCGCCGCGCCTCAGTACGCCATGACCTTCTTGAGCTGCGCGATGACCTGCGACAGCGATCGGTCTATCGCCCTGAATCGCCAGGCCTCGTTGGGCGGTTTGAGTACGAGGAGCCGGGTCTCGACCCGCAGTTCCCGGTAGTCGCCCAGTTTCAGCGACTTGACCGCGCTCGCCGGAAGCCTCTCCCACCGGCTCCCACGGCGCAGGAACGGAACGTCCCCGGCGTGGACGCGGCGCACCGCCAGCCATGCCAGCATCAGGTCGCGCGCGCCCAGGCAGCGCTCCTCGAGGCGCTTGTCGAGGTACAGCATCGCGGGATTGTGGCTCCAGGTGACCGCGGTGCAGTAGTCGTGGCACGCGTTCTCGGCGATGGTGAGCAGCTGCAGCAGGAAGGGGTCCGAGCGGTCCTCGACCTTCTTGCTGATCGTGATGTAGTTGCGCAATGTGTCCTGGGCGGTGCGGGCGCTGACGAAGACGCGTTCGTAGCTGTCCAGGTGCTTTTCGAAGGCCCGTTGCAGATGCTCGTTCTGCGTCAGCCGCTTGTGCTGGACGAGGAACGCGACGGTGGAGCCGACCGCGACGATCAGGGCCGTTCCGAGGGCGCCGAGCGCGGTGAAGGCCGCGGGGGACATTGGATCACCTGGTCTGCACGCGATGCATGTTCGGGATGATGATGAACGTGCGGGTCACGGTGACGATCGGCAGCTTCTGGATCTGCTCCATCACGAGCCGGTGGAGCTCCTCGATGGACGTGGTCTCGATTCGCGCGATGACGTCGGCCTCGCCGTAGACCGCCTCGACCTCCTTGACGAACTGGGGATAGTCCTCCAGGAGCCGGTTGACGAGATCGCCGGAGCTCTTCGCCGGCACCGTGATCAGCAGGTACGCCGAGACTACGGAATGGTTGGTCATGGGCGTGTTCCGATCTGGAGCGGCCAATGATGCACGGGCTTCGATCTCGTCGCTGGTCCTCATGGTGGCACCGTCGCGCACGCATTTTCGCTCTTCCGAGGTCGCCCGAAAGGGCACTCCGCAATACGGCCGCTTCGACGCGGTCGTTCTGCCCCGCGCGCCCGCTGACGTGAGCCTGGACCAGGTCGCGCGCCGGACGACGAACGACTACGGAAAAGTCCGGTGGAACGCGCGATGGTCCTGGATGACCCCGCCACGGTCGAGCCGCACGCATGAGCTGGGCGACGGCCGGCCGGTCGACGACGTCGTCGCCGGCCTGATCGCGATCGCGTCGGCGGCCTAGCGTCCGGCCCGGGCCGGCTGGAACGCGGGGAACACCGCGGGCGGCGGGGTTGTCGCGTCCGGCCAGCGGGCGGACATCGCGTCGGCCAGCCGGGCGAACCAGGCCGCCATCGCCGGCAGTGTCGCGGCCCGCTCGGCGAGCCCGGTGAACACCCGGATCTGTTGCACGAGCTGTGCCCGGCGGCGCCGGGTGGTGTCCGAAGGCCGGCCGGAAGCGGCAAGCAGTGGCAGCCGTTGTACCCGAACAGCCAGGGCCGCCGCCGCACCGACCGCGAGCGCCTGGTCGAGGCGGCCGACGACCTCGGCGGGCACGGACCCGGCCAGTTCGCGGCGGTAGGCCCGATCGGCCTCGGTCACCACGCTGCCGGGCAGCGTCGCCCAGTGGGCGCTGTACATCGGGAACGGGAAGTGCAGGAACGACACGTCGAAGCCGAGATGGCCGAAGATCGCGCCTTCGAAGTCCACGAGACGCACGCCCTGCGGCGTCACCAGTGCGTTGCCGGGATTGAGGTCGGTGTGCGTCAGGGCCGCGAACGGGCCGGCGTCGGCGATGCGATCCTCGACGAACGCGGCGTCGCCGGCCGCGCCGCGCGCGTCCGGCAGGCCCAGGCCGGCGCACGCGACCTCCACGTCCCGCCACCGGTCCGCGCCGGGCCACGGCAGCCCGGGGCCGGCGTCCGTCTCCGGCGCGCCGAGACTTGCCAGCGCCCGCCGGTACGCCTCCCCCGCGCCGCGGGTGCCGGCGTGCAGGCGACCGACGGCCACGCCGAGCTCCACCACCGCCCGCGCGGCGGCGTCGGCGTCGGCGTCGAGCAGGACGCCCTCCAGCGTCGGCCCGTCCGCCAGGTCGGTGGTGACGACGACCCCTGCGGCGTGGTCGGAGGCGATGAACCGCGCGGCGACCCCGGTGGGTGCGACCGTCCGCAACGCGGCCTCCTCCCGTCGCAGCCCGGCCGGGCCGCCGTGACCGGGCCCGTCGGCCCGGCGGGTCTTGACCACCACGGTCCGGCCGGCGCCGGGCAGGTCACGGTCGAACGTGAGCCGCGTGACCGGGGCCCAGTCGTGCCCGAGCGGCGTCTGCGCCACCAGCGAAGCGGACCCGCCATGCAGGGGGCGCAACAACGCGAGGACCGTGTCCCGCTGGTGCGCGGTCAGGGGATAGTGCACGACGCATTCTTACCGGTGACGGTACGGACCGGCGTTGCCGGACGGACCTATCCTGCGGGGCATGACCATGCAGGGCGATCTCCTCGCCGAGGGCGAGCCCGAACGCGAGTACACGCCGGGCTTCGCCACCCGGATGGCCAGGAAGTCGGTCGGCGCGGCCCTGCTCGTCCGTGACCCGGGCGGCCGTCTGGTGTTCGTGGAGCCGGTGTACAAGGCGACCCTGGAGATCCCGGGCGGCGTCGCGGAGGAGAACGAGTCACCGGTCGCGGCGTGCCGGCGGGAAGTACTGGAGGAGCTCGGCCTCGGCCTGCCGGTCGGGCGGCTCCTCGTCGTCGACTGGACGCCGGCCCACGGCATCTGGAGCGACGGCCTCACCTTCGTCTTCGACGGCGGCGTGCTCCCCGCCGACGAGGTCGACCGGCTGCGGCCGGCGGACACCGAGCTGCGTGCCGTGCTGCCCATGTCCCTGGACGAGGCCGAGCCCCGGCTGAAGCCGTCCCAGGCCAGGCGCCTGCGGGTCGCCCTGGCCGCGGCCCGGTCCGGGGAGGGGCCGGTCCACACCGAGTTCGGCCGGCGCGTCGCGGCGTGACGTTCGCCGGCGATCCGCGGCACAGCCGGGTGGCCGCGGCCCGCCTCGAAGGTCGGCCACGGCCAGTGTGCTCAGTAGCCGATCGCGGTCGCGGCGACCGCGCGGAGCTCGGACGCGTCGCGGGCGGGCACGTACAGGTCGGGCAGGTCGCGCGGGGAGTCGTGGAAGAGGATGCCGTAGAGCGTGGCCGCGTCCAGGTACCGCGCGGTGTCGTTCGGGTGTTTGCCGTCCGGGTCGATCAGGTACGACGGGCCGTAGGTGGCGATCACCGTCTCGAACTCGTCGCCGATCGGGGCCAGGACGTTCGGGGTGGGCAGGGCCGCCGACAGGGTTGCGTAGCCGGTGTCGATCGCGGTTTTCGCCGCGGCCCGGGACGGGAACGGGGACGGGTCGACCAGGGCCCAGTTCTTGAACAGCACCACCCGGCCGCCCGGCTTCAGGGCGCGGGCGAACGCCGGGGCGTACGTGTGCAGCAGCGTGTCCAGCGCGGCCGGCGGGTTGGTGGCGACCAGCGTGCTGTACTCCTGCAGCACGATGTAGTCGTACCGCCGGCCGCAGCTCAGGGCCGGGGCCGGCAGGCCCTCGTCCCAGGTCTGGCGCAGCGTGTACCCGGAGTGGATGACCTCGGTCACGTTGAGCGTGCGGCCGGTCGACGCGGCCAGGCGGTGCACGAGCCCGGGCGTGTCCTCGTGCGTGGCGCGCGTGAAGCTGCCGAGCAGGCTGTTGCCCACGAACAGGACGTCGAGTGCGGCCGGGGCGGCGGGGCCGGCGGTGACCGTGAAGCGGATCCGGGCGTCGCCGTTCTGCACGGTGTACTCGCCCGGCTCGGCCGGCAGCGGCGAGTCCACGGCGCCGGCTCGGAGGGTGAAGCGACGGCCGGCGAGGCGGGACAGGTCGATCACGGTGCCGTCGGTGAGCGGGCTCAGCCCGAGTACCGGGCGGTGCGTCGCCGCGTCGACGACCGCGACGCCGTGGCCCGCCCAGGAGCCGGCGGCGGCGGAGGTGGCCGCGGACTCGCGCGGCGTGGCCCAGACCAGGCCGGTTGAGAGGACCACGGCGACCGCCAGCACGGCGGCGATCCACAGCCGGTGACGGTACGGCATCCCGCGATAACTCCTCGAACACGACGCTGGCACAGGGGCCCGCCCAGCGTCGTCACCGCGGCGCGGACAGTCAATCGATCGCGCGGCCGCGATGTCGACCCGGACGTCCGACGCCGTAGGGTGCTGGCGTGGCGGTCTCCGCGTACGTCGTCGAACACGCGACCCGGCTCCGGCTCGCCGGGGACTGGCGCGGCGCGTGCGCGGTGGCGAACGTCGTGCCGGACGCGAGCCTTGCGGATCTTCCGCACCTCGCGCCGGACCTGCTGCGGTGGTACCTGGAGCGGGAACCGCGGTGGCGGACGTACACCGGGTTCCGGTTCGGCCTCGGGTGGCACGGCGCCGGGTGGCTCGTCGCCCGGATGGCCTACGGCGAGCCGCAGCGCATCGAGCTGCGCGTCGAGGCGGCTCCCCCGGCGCTGGAGCTTCCGCGCTACCAGTGGGACTCCGGGTGTACCGCCGAGCTGCGCACCCGCTGCGGCGGCGCGACCCGCACGCCGTTCTTCGACCCGGCCGGCCGGCGCCTCGAGCCGGACGAGCTCGGCGGGGCCGGCCCGGAAGGCGTCACCGAGCGGGCCCTGGCGCGGCACGACGCGGGCCGGTCCGCCGACGCCTGGGCCGAGGCCGGGTTCGACCTGCGGGTGCGGCTGTTCGACCCCGCCTGGGGGCCGGTGCGGACCAGCGCGGCCGCGCTCGCCGGCGACGAACGGGCGCGTGGCCGCGAGGTCGACAAGGCGCTGGCGGGGCTGCGGCCGGTACACCTGACGCTCATCGAACCGCGAGACCACCCGGTCCGCCTCGACTGGCCCGGCCGCGGCCTCGTCGTCGAGTGGCCCGCCGGGGCCCGGCCGCGCGCGACGCTCGTGCCGATGCCGACCCGTAAGGAGCGCGCCGCCGGGCGTGACGCGGTCGAGCGCGCCGAGTTCGGCCGCCCGGTCGCCGAGATCCCGCGCATCTGGCCCGACCGGGTGCGGATGCCGCCCGAGGTGGCCGGGCTGCTCGACGGCACGCTGAGCCGCGCCGACCTGCACCCGCTCGTGCAGGCCGCGCTCTTCCCGGCCGCGGCCCCGCTGCGGCCGCCCGCGCCGCCGCCGCTGCCGGACCGGGTCCGGGTGTACTGCGGCGGCGCGGTCCACGCGATCGTCATGCGCGACGGCGCGCTCCACGTGCCGCACAGCCCGGGCGAGATCGACCGCGAACGGGCGCTCGCCGCGCTCGGCGGCCGTGTCCAGGGCTGCGTGGCCGCGCTCGACGGGTGGCGCGACCCGGCGGTGCGGATGCCGCGGCAGATGCGCGCGCTGCGCGACCGGGTCCTCGCCCTCGTCCGCCACGGCGACCCCGACGCGCTGGCCGCGGCCCTCGACCGCGGCCTCGACCCGCACCTGCGCGACACCCTCGGCGCGACGCTGCTGCACCTGCTGCCGCACTTCCCCGGCACCGGCCTGGTCCCGCGGCTGCTCGCCGCGGGCCTGGACCCGTCGGTGCGGGAGCGCTCCAACCGCACCGCGGCCGAGCGCGCGGCCGCGGCCGAGCGCCCCGACCTGGTGCGGGCGCTGACGGCCTGAGGTCAGGGGCGCTCCGGGCGGTACCGCACGTTCACCACCGCCCGCGGCTCCCCCTCGCGCGCCGCCAGCAGCCGGACCGGGTCGCCGCCGGGGTTGTCGAACAGCCGGATGCCGCGGCCGAGCAGGACCGGCGCGATGTGGAGGTCGATCTCGTCGATCAGGCCGCGATCGAGCAGCTGCCGGCCGATCGTCGGCGAGAAGACCTCGAGGTTCTTGCCGCCGGCGGCCGCCAGGCCGATGCGCACGGCCTCGGCCACGTCGCAGTCGAGGAACGTGACGCCCGCCGCGGGCCGGGCGTCCTCGGGGTGGTGGGTAAGGACGAAGATCGGGCCCTGCCACGCCCCGCCGTACGGCCGCGCGCCGTCGATGGCGGCGTCCCACCCGCTGCGGCCGCCGAGGACGGCGCCGGTGGTCTCGACGTACTCCTCGACGAGCCCGGGGCGGAAGGACATCCCCCGGTCCATCCAGTCCATCGCATGACCGGGCCCGGCCACGAACCCGTCCAGGGACATCGTGAAGTGCCACAGGACCTTGGCCGCGGCCGTCTGCCGCTCGGTGTCGTTGCTCATGCGGGTTCAGACGAGCCCGGGCCCGCGAAATCATCGCCGGTTCCCGGAGGATTTCCCTCAGGTGCCGGACGGTTGCGCCGACGGTCCCAGCGTCACACGGAAGCGACACACACCGGGGGCAGGGATGACCACGCCTCACCCAGGACGAGGTCAGCGCCCAGCCCGCGCTCTCCCCGGACGCCACGCAGATCGCCTACGTGCACAACGGCACCGTCTGGGTCATGCCCCGCCGGTCGGTTACATCACCGGCTGACACGCACGGCGAGACGCCGGGCGAGTCATAATCGCCTATGCGTACTCCGCCCTGGCCGGTCGCGGTGGCGGCCGGCCTCTACGCCCTGCTCTGCGTGTCCCTGCTGGCGATCGGCGTCTCGGGCATCTTCGCCGACGACGCGGGCGGCTGGGGTTTCACCATCGTCGCGCTGGTCGCCGCGGCCGTGCCCGCGCTGCTCGCGCACGGCCTGTGGCGCGGCTACCGCGGCGCGCGCGTCGTCGCCTGCATCTTCGCCGTCGTCGGCCTCGCCGCCGGCCTGCAGCGGCTCGGCGGGGGCGAGCTGTCCGGGCTGGCCCTGATCGCCGTGCACGCCTTCATCGCGGTCGCCGTCACCGTCCCGAGGGCGTCGCGGGCCTGGTTCACGCCGCCGGCCTGACACCACCGGCAACTCGCGGTGCCGCCCGGGCCGCGGACGGTACCGTGATCCGGATGGCCGCGCGACGGGAATGGCTGGCCGCCGCGCTGCGGGTGACGCCGGTGACCGGCAGCCGGTGGACGGCCGCCCGCGCCGCGACCACCATGCTCGCCGCCCTGCTCGCGCTGTGGCTCGCCGGCGCGCTCGACCACGCCGCCTACGCCACCTTCGGCGCGTTCGCCTCGGTCTACGGCGGCACGGCCCGCTCGCCGCGCCGGTGGCGGCTGCAGGCGGCGCTCGGCGCCCTGCTCACCACGGCCGTCGCGACCGGCGCGGCGGTCGGCACCCTCGAGCAGCGGGCCTGGCTCTCCGTGCCCGTGGCCGCCGCGTGGGCGGCCGGCGCGGCGTGGCTCTCCGATCGTTTCGCCTGGCGGCCGCCGGGGCCGATGTTCGCGGTGTTCGCGGTGTCCACGTGCGCGGCGATCCCCACGCCGCCGGGCCGCGTCGCCACGGCGGTGCTGGTCGCGGCGGCCACCGCGGCGTTCGCGGTGGTCCTGGGCGCGGCCGAGGCCCGCCTCCCGGGAACCGCGCCGCCGGCCCCGTCCGCGCCGGCGCCGCCGCGGGAGAGGTGGCGGCTGCACGCGGTGCGCTGCGCGGTGGCGGTCGCGCTCGCCGGGGCCGTCACGACCGCGTCCGGGCTCGGGCACCCCTACTGGGCGATGACCGCGTCGGTGGTACCGCTGGCGGTTCTCGAACTGCACCACCAGCTGCTGCGCGGCCTGCACCGGGTCGCCGGCACCGCGGCCGGGCTCGCCGTCGCCGCCGGGCTGCTGGTGCTGCCGCTGCCCGTGCCGGCGACCCTCCTGCTGGTCGCGGCCCTCCAGGCCGGTGCGGAGCTGCTGGTGGTGCGCCACTACGCCGCCGCGCTGGTCTTCATCACGCCTTTGGCGCTGCTCGTCGGGCAGGTCGCGGACCGGCGGCCGGTGCCGGAGCTGATCCTGTCCCGGTTCGCCGAGACGCTGGTCGGCGTCGGCATCGGGCTGGCGGTCGCCGCCCTCACCCGCCGGCGTGACCCCGTTGTTTCCGGGGCCGGGTGAGGGGTAGCGGCAGGGGAATGACCGCCCCCGCGTCCACGTGGAGCCCGCTGCGCATCGGGGTGTTCCGGGTGCTCTGGCTCGCGGTCCTCGGCAGCCAGGTCGGCACGTGGATGCAGACGGTCGGGGCGCAGTGGCTGCTCGTCGACCGGCCCGGGGCGGCCGCGCTGGTGGCGCTGGTGCAGACGGCGGGCACGCTGCCGGTGGTGCTGCTGGCGCTGCCGGCCGGGGTCCTCGCCGACTCGCTGGACCGGCGGCGGCTGCTGATCTGGGTGCAGCTGTTCATGCTCGCGATCGGCGTGCTGCTCACCGGCCTGACCATGACCGGGCAGATGACCCCGCCGCTGCTGCTGGCACTCACGTTCGGGCTGGGCTGCGGCATGGCCATGACCAACCCGACGTACCAGGCGCTGATTCCGGAACTGGTGCCGCGCGCCCAGCTGCCGTCGGCGGCCGCGCTCGGCTCGGTCAGCGTCAACCTCGCCCGGGCGGTCGGGCCGGCGGTGGCCGGCGTGCTCATCGCGCACACCGGTGTCGCCGCCGTCTTCGGCATCAACTCGGCGACGTTCCTGATCTTCGCGGTCGTGCTCTTCTTCTGGCGGCGGCATCCGGAGCCGGACGGGATGCTGCCCGAGCCGTTCCTGGCCGCCCTGCGCGCCGGGGGCCGTTACGTGCGCCACTCCCCGACGCTGCGCCGGTTCCTGTTCCGCATCGAGCTGTTCGTCCTGCCCGCCGTCGCGCTGTGGGCGTTGCTGCCGGTGCTGGCGAGCCAGCGGCTGCACATGGGCGCGGGCGGGTACGGGCTTCTGCTCGCCGCGCTCGGCGTCGGCGCGGTCGGCGGGGCGGTGGTGCTGCCGAAGCTGCGCGAGGCGCTGTCGGACAACCGGATGCTCGGCATCGGCAGCGCGACCTACGCGCTCGCGCTCGCCGTCGTGGCGCTGGTGCGCGAGCCCGCGGTCGTCGTGGCCGCGCTCGTGCCCGCCGGGTTCGCCTGGATCGCCGTGCTGTCCAACGCCAACGCCGGGCTGCAGCTGTTCCTGCCGAACTGGGTGCGGGCCCGCGGGCTGGGCATGTACCAGAGCGCCTTCTTCGGCGGTCAGGCGCTCGGGGCGTTCTGCTGGGGCCTGCTCGCCCAGCGCGCCGGCCTGGTGCCCGCGCTGCTGGTCGCGGCCGCGATGACGGCGGCGGGGGCGGCGACGATCCCGCTGTGGCCGCTGATCGACACCCGCCACCTCGACCGGGAGCCCGCCACGTTCTGGCCGGAGCCGCGGCTGGCCGTGGAGCCGGACCGGTTCGCCGGGCCGGTCGTGGTCGAGGTGACGTACGTGATCGCGCCGGAGAACGAGCCGGCGTTCCTGGCCGCGGCCGACGCGCTGCGGCGCACCCGGATGCGGACCGGGGCCGTGCAGTGGGGCCTGTTCCGCGCCGGGGAGGTGGCCGGCGAGATGCTCGAGGTGTACGTCGTGCCGACGTGGGACGAGCACCTGCGCCAGCACGCCGGCCGGCTGACCGGGGCCGACCAGGAGATCGACCTGCGGGTGCAGGCGCTGTCGGAGCGCCCGCCGACCGTGGTGCACCTGCTGCCGGCCCGCCCGCGGTAGGGCTCAGCTGCCGATGGTGGCCTCGGTGAGCTCCGTCATCGCGCCCGGCAGCCCGGCCCCGTGGGCGGCGGCGCGGCGCTGCCGGTCCGCGCCGGTGCCGTACTCGCGCAGCTCGGCCAGGCCCGACACGACGTGGGCCCGGTCGCCGTGGCGGTCCAGGGCCGGGCCGACCGTGGCGACCAGCTCGTCGACCAGGTCCCAGGCCGGGCGCGGCTCGTGGCTGCGCAGGTCGATCAGGGTGCCGCTCAGCCCGGTGTGGGCGGCGTTCCAGTGCGCCGCGCGCAGCAGGTGCTCCGGCGGGCGCAGCGCCTCGCGGCCCGCGGCGATGCCCGCGATCGACGTGGCGACCAGGGCCCGCACGAGCCCGGCGATGACGACGGTCTCGCCCGCGGTCGGGCACACGTCGCCGACGCGGATCTCCACGGTCGGGTACCGCAGCGAGGGCCGCGCCCACCACAGCACCATCGACCCGTCGAGCATGACCCCGGTCGCGATGAGTTCGCCGACGACCCGCTCGTAGTCCTCGACCGAGTGCAGGTACGGCGACGGGCCGAGGCTGGGCCAGCGTTCCAGGGCCATGCCGCGCCAGCTCGTGTGCCCGGTGTCCGCGCCGGCGTGGAACGGCGAGTTGACGCTGAGCGCCTGCACGACCGGCAGCCAGGGCCGGATCGCGTTGCAGACCTGGATCGCCAGCTCGCGGTCCGGCACGCCGACGTGCACGTGGAAGCCGCACAGCGCCGGGTCGTGCGCGATGGGGCCGTAGTGGCGGGCGATCGCGTGGAAGCGGGGCGTGTCGACGACCTCGAGGTCGGGCTCGCCGACCGGGGTCGCCGCCACCGCGACGAGCCGGGCGCCCACCGCCTCGGCGGCCGCGCCGGCCCCGGACCGGTTCTCGCGCAGGGTGCGGTACAGCTGCGTCAGGTCGGTGCAGACCGGGCTGACCATCTCCATCATGCTGCGCCGGAACTCGACCTGGCTGCGCCCGCGCAAAGCGGCCGGCAGCGCCTCGCGGGCCGCGTCGGCGCTCGGCGCGTTCTGCCAAGAGTGCGGGTCGAGCAGGAGGAACTCCTCCTCGACGCCGACGGTGAGGGTCAGCCGGGCGAGGGTCTCGGCCACCTGAGCCGGGCTCTGCACGGTCAGCGACATCACGTCTCCTCCCGGAGAACCGCGGCGGGACGGTTGGCGACGAGCACGGCGATCGCGATCCGGTCGGCGTGGCCGTAGGCGGGCTCGAGCAGCTTCTCCCCGTAGACGTCGGGGTCGATCTCGCGGTACGTCCACCGCAGCCCGGTGCCGGCGAGCCGCGCGGTGACGGCGTCCAGCAACGGGTCCCGGCCGCCGGCGATCCCGGTGCCGCTGAGCAGCACGAGCGACCCGCCCGGGGCGAGGCGCCGCACGGCGGCGTCGAGCACGGCGAGGGGCAGGTCGTGGCCGTGCGGGCCGCCGCCGTCGCGGTAGGTGCGGCCCTCCGGGTCGATCATGAAGGGCGGGTTGGAGACGATCAGGTCGAACGGGCCGGGCACGCCGGTGAGCAGGTCACTGTGGCAGGGGCGCACGTTTGCCGCGCCGGCCAGGGCGGCGTTGATCCGGGCGTAGCGCAGCGCGGTGGGGTTGATGTCGACCGCGACGACCTCGGCCGCGGGGAGGCGCTTGGCGACCGCGACGGCCACGGCCCCGCTGCCGGTGCCGATGTCGGCGGCCCGGCCCGGCCGGTCCCGCC
This sequence comes from Dactylosporangium sp. NPDC049140, assembly GCF_040648435.1. NCBI lineage: Bacteria > Bacillati > Actinomycetota > Actinomycetes > Micromonosporales > Micromonosporaceae > Dactylosporangium > Dactylosporangium sp. NPDC049140. Next base: position 69,987 of record NZ_JBEZDS010000045.1, read on the forward strand.
GCCCGGCCAGGTGGGCGAGCACGGCGTCGACGGTGCGGTGCGTGTCGGGGCCGAAGAACACCGCGTCGGGCCCGTCCGGCGGGAACGCCGAGTGGATGAACAGCTCGCCGTCGTAGGCCGAGACCCGGATCGCGCTGCGCCGCCCGCCGGGCCCGCCGCGCAGCGCCCCGGCCGCCTCCAGCAGCTCGACGACGTCGCCGGGCAGGGCGTCGCCGTCGAACGGCCGGCTCCACCCGAGCACGTCGGTCACGGTGTGCCCGCGGGCGTTGCCGGGGCGCCGGTTCACCCGTTCGTGGGTCGCCGGGGTGACGGTGGTGAACCGGTACCCGGCGGCCTTGAGCCGTGTGCCGAGCCGCAACAGCGCCGCATCGGGCTCGGCGGGAGCCTCGATCGTGGAGGTCATGGTCTGCGACTTCCCCGAAAATCTCATGCTTAACCGAAGTTTGCGCGGGAAGGTGATCACCCATGCAGCTACCCCAGGCTCGCGGGCCGGTGTCGGCCACCCTCGTCGGCGCGCTCGCCGGTCCCCCGCGCGACCTCCCCGCTCACCCCGCGTTCACGGCCGCCGACCCGCTCGGCGACGAGGACCTCCAGCTGACCCTGCACGTCGGCTACGAGCTGCACTACCGGGGCTACGACGACGTCGACGACGGCTGGGAGTGGCAGCCGTCCCGCCTCGCGCTGCACCAGGCGGCCGAGCGCCGCTTCGAGACCGCGCTGCGGCGGCTCGTGCCCATGCCCGCCGCCGTGGCACCGGCCGCGGTGCCGGGCGCGCTCACGGCAATCGTGGAGGCCGACGACGGGCCGCCGCTGTCGAAGTACCTCGCCGGCCGCGCCACCCTCGAGCAGTTCCGCGAGTTCGTCATGCACCGCTCGATCTACCACCAGCGCGAGGCCGACCCGCACACGTGGGCCATCCCGCGCCTGGCCGGACGGGCCAAGGCGGCCCTGGTGGAGATCCAGGCCGACGAGTACGGCGGCGGGCGCCCCGGGCGCATGCACGCCGAGCTGTTCCGGACCACGATGCGCGAGCTGGGCCTCGACGACACCTACGGCGCCTACCTGGAGCCGGCCCCGGCGGTCACGCTGGCCGTGAACAACCTCATGTCGCTGTTCGGGCTCAACCGGCGGCTGCTCGGCGCGATCGTGGGCCACCTCGCGATCTACGAGATGACCTCGTCGCGGCCAAATCGGCGCTACGGCAACGGCCTGCGCCGGCTCGGCGGCGGCGCGGACGCGACCCGCTTCTACGACGAGCACGTCGAGGCCGACGCGGTGCACGAGCAGATCGCGGCCCACGACCTGTGCGGGGCCTACTGCGCTGACCTGCCGCCGGGGCGCCGGGCCGAGCAGACCTCACTGGTGCTGTTCGGCGCCGCGTGCGCGCTCGCCCTCGACGCGCGCTTCGCCGGGCACCTCCTGGCGCGCTGGAAGGCCGGCGGGAGCTCGCTGCGGGATCAGGCCGGCTCGATCGGCCGGCGGCTGGTCGGGGCGCTGGGGGCCTGAAAGCCCACCACCTTGTGGGTACCGTCGCAGAACGGCTTGATCGCCGATCGGCCGCACCGGCACAGCGCGACGGTGCGCCGGCCCGGGTCGATGACCTCACCGTCCTGGGTGAGCAGGGTGAAGTTGCCGCGCACCAGCAGCGGGCCGTCCTCGCAGGGGGTGACGGAGGCAGCGTCGTCCATGCCCAGTGCTGTGCCCGGGCCACCCGCGGCCAAACGCCGATGTGTGGCGGGGTGACCGCCCCGGGAATGGGTGAGGGCTGCGCATGATCGCCGTCGCCGTGCTGGGACCCCTGGTGGCGTTGGGGCTGGTGGGCTGCGTTGACACGGGCGCCCGCGCCGTCGCCACCGCCGGCAAGCTGCTCGGCGCCGTGCGCGACGTCGGCCCCCCCATCGGGCGACGGGCCTGGAGGGATAACCCGGCCGGGCCGGTTTGCGGGCCCGGCCCCGGGGCAGCGGGCGCCGCGTGTCGCTGCGCTACCAGCCGTCGCTGGACGGTCTGCGGGCCGTCGCGCTGGGCGGGGTGCTGCTCGCGCACGGGCTGCCCGCGGTGCTGCCCGGCGGATTCCTGGGCGTCGACCTGTTCTTCGTGCTCTCCGGCTACCTGATCACGTCGCTGCTGCTGGACGAGTACGACTCCCGCGGCCGCCTCCGGCTGGGCGAGTTCTGGCGACGCCGCGCCCGGCGGCTGATGCCCGCGCTCGCGCTCGTCGTCGCGTTCGTCGTCCTCGCCGGGCCGCGGCTGCTGCCCGGGCAGGACCCGGCGCCACTGCGCCCCGACGCCGTCGCCGCGCTGACGTACTGGGCCAACTGGCGCATGATCTACCGCGGCGGCGACTACTTCACCCAGACCGCCGCCGCCTCGCCGCTGCAGCACACCTGGTCGCTGGCGATCGAGGAGCAGTTCTACCTGCTGTGGCCACTGCTGCTGATGCTCGCCGGGCGCCTTCCGCACCCCCGCCGGTGGATCGGCGCCGGCGCGCTGGCCGGGGCGGCGGCCTCGGCGGTGGCGGCCGCGGTGCTGTACGACCCGGCCGCGCCCGACCGCGTCTACTTCGGCACCGACACGCGCGCGAGCGCCCTGCTCATCGGGGCCGCCCTCGCCGCGGCCCCGCCCGGCCTGCGGGGCCGCCGATGGGCCGCCGCGGTCGGGGCGGCGGTCCTCGCCGCCGCCGCGCTGGGCGTCCACGGCGACACCGCCGCGCTGTACCGCGGCGGCTTCGTGCTCATCGCCCTCGCGGCCGCCGCCCTTGTCGCCGCGCCCGCGCGCGTGCTCGGCGTGGCGCCGCTGCGCTGGATCGGCCGCGTCTCCTACGGCGGCTACCTGTGGCACTGGCCGCTGTTCGCGATCCTCGACGCCGAGCGCACCGGCCTGGCCGGCCCGCCCCTGTTCGCGGTCCGGGTGGGGGCCACCCTCGCCGTCGCCGCCGCCAGCTTCCACCTCGTGGAGCAGCCGGTCCGGCGCCGGCGTCCGCTCCCGGCGATCGCCACGGCCGCGGCGGCGATCGCCCTGCTCGCCGCGGTTCCCGCGGAAAAGCCCCGAACCGCGGCGGCGGTACCTCCGGTGCCGGCGACGCCCGCCGCGGCGCCGGTCGCGGCGCCCGCGGTCGCGACTCCCCCGGTGCGGCGAGCGGGCCGCCGGCCGGGACCGCCCCGGGTCACCGTCATCGGCGACTCGGTCTCGTGGACCCTCGGCGCCTACTGGCCCGGCGCCGCGGAGTTCACGCTGAGCAACCAGGGCGTGCAGGGCTGCGGCATCGCCGTGCTGCCCGACGTGCGCTACGGCGGCGCGCTGCACGCCAACTACCCGTACTGCGCCACCTGGGAGTCGCGCTGGGGCGGGTCCGTCGCCGCCGACGACCCGGACGTGGTGGTGATCCTGCTCGACCGCTGGGAGCTCATGGACCGCCGGCTCGGCGACCGGTGGACCCACGTCGGGGAGGCGGACTACGACGCGTACCTCACCGGCCAGCTGGACCGCGCCCTCGACCTCGCCGCCGCGCACGGCGCCCGCGTCGCGCTGCTGAGCGCGCCGTACACCCACCGCGAGGAGCGCCCGGACGGCGGGCTGTGGCCGGAGGACGAGCCCGCGCGGGTCGACGCCTGGAACCGGCTGCTGGCCCGGGCCGCCGCGGACCACCCGAGCCGGCCGGTGGTGCTGGACCTCAACCGGGTGCTGTGCCCGGCCGGGGCGTTCGCCTGGACCGTCGGCGGGGTCCGGGTGCGCAGCGACGGCCTGCACCTCACCCCGGACGGCGTGCGCCAGATCGTCGCGCCGTGGCTCGCGCCGCAGCTGGCCCGGCTGGCGACCATCTGAAACCGGACCGCAACGCAGCAACGGGGCCGGGCTGCCGAACTTACCGGCATGCGCAGTGGCCTGGCCTCGGCCTACCTCGCCGTCGCGGCGGTGGCGGACCTCGGGTTCCTCCTCAGGTGGCGGTGGCCGGCGCCGCGGAGCTGCACCCGGGCCCCACGGCCTGACCCACCGGCAGCTTCCGGGGTCACCCGCAACGGTTACCACCTCGGCGGCGGTCGAAGCGCGCGCCCGTTGGGTACCAGGTGGTACGGGGGTTCGTGCCGCCGGTGAGAGGAGGTCTCCGCTTGCTCGACGAGTTCGCCGTGCGGGTCGACGGCGGGGCCGACGAGGCGACGGTCGCGGTCAGCGGCGTGGTCGACGTCGACTCCGGCAACCGTCTCTTCGACGCCGTCGCGGACGTGCTCGCCCGCGACGGGCTGCGGCGGGTCGTCGTGGACCTCGGGGCGGTGACGCTGCTCGACGCGGCCGGGGTGGGCGTGCTGCTGGCGGCGCGCAACCGGGCCCGGACCGCCGGCGTACGGTTCCGGGTCGGCCGCCTCAGCGAGCCGGCCCGGGACGTGCTGGCCGTCGTCGGCCTGCTCGACCTGGCGAACTGACCCGGCCTCAGGGCACCGGCCGGGCCGTGTCCGTCGGGCCGTGCACCACCGGCGTGTCGCCGTCCCACGTCACCTCGTCCAGCCAGAGCCGGCGGCCCGGCGACGTCGAGCCCTCGGCGCCGGGCGGCCACGCGTGGTAAAGCAGCCAGGTCCGCCCGTCCTGCTCCACCATCGAGGCGTGCCCGGGCCCCGAGGCGCCGCCGCGCGAGGCGAGGATCGGGTTGCCGGGCGCCTTGCGGCACGGGCCGAGCGGCGTGTCGCACCGCGCGTAGCCCTCGGCGTAGGCGGCGGTGTCGTAGGCGTTGGCCGCGTAGAACAGCAGCAGCCCGGCGCCGTGGCGCCACAGGAACGGCGCCTCGACGACGTGGCCCTCCCACGCCTCGGTCTGGCGCAGCAGCCGCGCCGGCTCGCCGAGCAGGCTCAGGCCGTCGGGGGCGAGGCGCTGCGCCCACAGCCACGTGTCCTGGCCGGCCGCGTTGCCGTCGTTCTTCCACAGCAGGTACAGCCGCCCGTCGGCGTCGCGGAACGGGCTCGCGTCGATGGAGCCGCCGAGGTCGGCCTGGCACACGAGCCGCTGCACGGATCCGTAGGGACCCTCCGGCCGCGCGGCCACGCCCCGGGCGATGCACTGCCGGCCGGAGTCGCGGTCCGCGACTGTCACGTAGAGCCCGAACCGGTCGGGGGCGAGCTGGATGATCTCCGGCGCCCAGGTCCTGCCGGGGTCGGCCCAGGCCGGCAGCGCCGGGAGGGCGTCGCCGGCCGGGGTCCAGGTGACCAGGTCGGGTGAGGTCAGCACCGGCACGTTGCGGCCGTCCGTGTTGGTGTGCACGAGGTACCAGGTCGAGCCGGCCCGGATCGCCTGCGGATCGGGCGCGTCGCCCGCGTAGACCGGGTTGGTGTACGTCGGGCCGGAGCAGCCGGCCAGCAGCACCGCCAGGACCAGCGCGACGCGCCTCATCCCTTGAGGCCGCTGCGGGAGACGCCCTCGATGATGTACCGCTGCGCGAACACGAACAGGACCAGCGCCGGAACGCTGGCGAGCACAGCCCCGGCCATGATGACCGGGTAGTCGGAGACGTACTCCCCCTGCAGCAGGCCCAGCCCGGCCGGCAGCGTGAGCCGGCCCGGGCTGAACAGCACGAAGACCGGCCACAGGAAGTCGTTCCAGTTGGTCAGGAACGACAGCACGGTGAGGGTGGCCAGCGCCGGGCGGGACAGCGGCAGCACCACGCGGGCGAAGACCTGCCACTGGTTGGCTCCGTCCAGCAGCGCGGCCTCCTCGATCTCGCGCGGCAGCGACAGGAAGAACTGGCGCAGGAAGAACACCCCGAACGCGCTGGCGGCGCCGGGCACGACGACCACGACCAGGGTGTCGAGCCAGCCGACGGTGTCGGCGATGAGGAAGCTCGGGATGATCAGCGTGGCCGGCGGCACGAACAGCGTCGCGACGATGAGGCCGAAGATCAGCCGGCGGCCCCGGAACCGCATGCGGGCCAGGGCGTAGGCGGCCATGGATGCGGTCACCAGCACCGTGGCCGCGTGCAGCGTCGCGGCCAGCATGCTGTTGGCGAACCAGCGCAGCACCGGGTTCTGCGAGCCGGGCTCGGCCAGGCGGTGGTAGCCGTAGCCGGAGACCGGGTCGGGCAGCCAGGTCGGCGGGGTGTGCTGGGCCGCCGGGTACGTCTTGAACGACGTGAGGACCATCCACACCAGCGGCAGCACGAAAACCGCGGTCAGCAGGATGAGGGCGGTGTAGAGCAGGGCGCGGCGCATGGTCAGTCCTCCCGGTACCGCAGCAGCCGGAAGTTGGCCACGCTGACGATGGCGAGCATGAGGGTGAGGGCCACGCTCATCGCGGCCGCCCGTCCGGCGTCGTTCCGGCCGAGGCCGAGGTCGACCACGTAGGCCACGACGGTGCGCGTCTCGGTGCCCGGGGCGCCCTGCGTGATGAGGTAGGACTGGCCGAACATGTTGGCCGAGGCGATGATCGTGGTGGTGATGACGAACAGCAGCACGGGCCGCAGCCCGGGCAGGGTCACGTGCCGGAACCGGGCCCACGCGCCGGCCCCGTCGACCTGGGCCGCCTCGTAGAGCTCGGCCGGGATGTCCTGCAGCCCGGCGAGGTAGATGACGGCGTTGAAGCCGCACGTCCACCAGACGGTCACGCCGACGAGGGAGATCCACACGTACGGAGTCGCGGTCAGCCACGGCGTGCCCGAGGGCAGGCCGGCCGCCTCCATCACGGCGTTGACGAAGCCGAGGTTGGCGTCGAGCAGGAACCGCCACAGCAGGCCGATGACGGCCACGCCGAGGACGTACGGCGCGAAGTACACCGCCCGGAAGAACGTGCGGCCCGGGAAGGAGCGGTTGAGCAGCAGCGCGATGCCCAGCGGCAGCACGACCAGCAGCGGCACCGAGGCGACGGTGAAGATCCCGGTGGCGCGCACGCTCTCCCACCAGTCGCCGTACACCAGCGATTCGGGGTCGAACAGCTCGGCGTAGTTGTCGGCGCCGACGAACGGCTTGTTGGGCAGCGAGAAGTCCCACTGGTGCAGGCTCAGCCACACCCCGAGACCGATCGGCAGCAGCCCGAAGACGCCGAACACGGCGAGGTACGGCAGCAGGAAGAGGTACGGGGTGGCGCGGCCGTGCGCCACCCCGTTCGCGGCGGACATCCGTCAGCTCCCGTACTTCTTCCGGTTGTCCTCGAGCAGCTTGTCCGCCTTGGCCACGCCGTCGTCGAGCGCCTGCTTCGGCGACTTCTTGCCCAGCACCGCCTCGTTGAAGGCGGTGTAGAACAGCGCGGTGACGTCGCCGATGCCGGGCGCGGCGGGCGGGAACGCGGCATCGGGCAGCTCCGCCGCGAGCGTGTTCATCTCGGTCAGCTCCTTGAACTTCGGGTCGTCGCGCACCGCGTTGCGGGCCGGCACCTGACCGCCCGCGGCCCAGTCCAGGGAGTGCTGGCTGAGCCAGTTGATGAACACCTTGGCCCCGGCGACCTTGTTCGCGTCGGTCTTCTTCTGCTGCACGATGGTGAAGTTGTGCGAGTTGGCCCAGACGGCCTTCCTGCTGCCGATCTGCGGTACCGGGGCCACGCCCCACTGCACGTCCGGGCTCTTCTTGAGGTCGTTGACCTGCCAGATACCGTTGACGTTGAAGGCGTTCTTGCCGCTCTTGAGGGCCAGGTAGTCGGCGTCCTGGCCGACGTTGGCCGGCGAGTGCCCGTCGGCGACCAGCTTCGTGAGCCAGCTGACGGCCTCCACGGCCGGGTCGGAGTTGAAGGTGGCCTTGGTGGCGTCGGCGTTGTACAGGGCGCCGCCGAACTGGTACACCAGCGAATAGGCGGTCATGCCGCCGGTGAACTGGAACGGACTGATCCAGAAGCCCTGGATGCCCTTGCCCTTCAGCGCGGCGAGGGCGGCCTCCATCTCGGCCCGGTTGGCCGGCGGCTTGGCCGGGTCGAGGCCGGCCTGGGTGAAGAGCGCCTTGTTGTAGTACAGGCCGACGGGGTGCATGTCGAGGGGGATGCCGTAGCGCTTGTCCTGGTACAGCCCGCCCTTCCACACCACCGGCGCGAAGTCGGACTCGGACAGGCCGAGCGCGCTCGCCACGTCGTCGATCGGCTGGATCACCTTGCGGGCGGCGAAGGTGGCGAGCATGTCGATGTGCATGACGGCGATGTCGGGGCCGTTGCCGCTGGACACCGCGCCGGGCAGCTTGGCGTAGTAGTCCTCCCACTTGTACGTGGCCACGGTGACGGCGACGTTGGCGTGCTCGCCGTTGAACTGGTCGACGAGCTTCTTGAAGATGTCGCCGTCCCCGCCGGTGAAGCCGTTCCAGAGGTTCAGCTGCACCTTCGGGCCGGTGTAGTCCTTGCCGCCGTTGCCGGGTTGCGCGGTGTTCTTGGCGTCGTCGTCGTCGCCGCACGCGGCCAGGCCGAGCGCGGCGGCGCCAAGGCCGAGGCCGAGGCCGAGTACATGGCGTCTGTTCATGGCGGGGGTCATTGCTCTCAACGCTCCTCTGTCGGGGTGTCTGGAGGCGTCCTACGGGGGTCTACCGGGGGGTCTGGAAGCGGATGAGGTTCCAGGAGGGGCCCGCCAGGCGCACGGTGGCGCGGCCGCCGTCGAGGCGGGGCGGGTCGAGGCGGCGCGGGGTCACGTCCGTGGCGTCGCCGGCGTCGATGGCGAGGTGCTCGACCGCGGTCAGGCCGGGGAAGCCGCGCAGGTCGAGCTCGGTGGTGACGGGCGACTCGCCGCGGTTGACGGCGAAGACGGACAGGGCGCCGTCCTCCTCGTCGTGCACGGCGACCGTCGAGAGGGAGGCGACGCTGCCGTACCGCTTCGTGTCGTGCGACGGCCCGCCCGGCTCGGTGCGCAGGACCGTGCCGCGGGCGTGGCGGGCGGTGAGGGCGAACGGGTGGAAGATGCTCTGCCGCCAGGCCCGCCCGCCCTTCTCGGTGCGGATGGGGGCGATGACGTTGACGAGCTGGGCCTGGCAGGCCACACCCACCCGGTCGGCGTGGCGCAGCAGCGTGACGAGCAGGTCGCCGACGACGACCGCGTCGGTGGCGGTGTAGTCGTCCTCGATCAGCGCCGGCGCCTCGACCCAGCCGCGGCGGTCCAGGTCGTGCTGGAGCCGCGACTGGTACCACACGTTCCACTCGTCGAACGAGATCTTGAGCCGCCGCCGCTGCCGCAGCCGCGCGCCCACGTGGTCGGCCGTGGCCACGACCTCGTCGATGAACGCGTCCATGTCCACCGCGGAGGCGAGAATGCTGGCCCGGTCGCCGTCGGAGGGGTCGTAGTAGGTGTGCGCCGAGATGTAGTCGACGTGTTCGTAGGCGTGCTCGAGGACCGTCGCCTCCCAGGCCGCGAACGTGGGCATGCCCCGGTTGGAGCTGCCGCAGGCGACCAGGCTGACGCCGGGGTCGATCAGCTTCATGGCGCGGGCGGTCTCGGCGGCGAGGCGGCCGTACTCCTCGGCGGTCTTGTGCCCGACCTGCCACGGCCCGTCGAGCTCGTTGCCCAGGCACCACAGGCGCACCCCGTAGGGCTGCTCGACGCCGTGCTGGCGCCGTGCGTCAGAAAAGTACGTGCCGCCCGGGTGGTTCGTGTACTCCAGCAGGTCCAGCGCGTCCTGCACGCCGCGGGTGCCGAGGTTCACGGCGAGCATCGGCTCGACGCCGGCCTCCCGGGCCCAGACCATGAACTCGTCGAGGCCGAACGCGTTGGTCTCGACGGTCTTCCAGGCCAGGTCGAGGCGGCGGGGCCGGTCCCCCACCGGGCCGACGCCGTCCTCCCAGCGGTACCCGGAGACGAAGTTGCCGCCGGGGTACCGCACCACGCTGACGCCCAGCTCGCGGGTCAGCTCGAGGACGTCCCCGCGCAGCCCGAGCCGGTCCGCGGAGGGGTGGCCGGGTTCGAAGATGCCGCCGTACACGCAGCGGCCCATGTGCTCCACGAACGACCCGAAGAGCCGCCGGTCGGCCTCGCCGATGCGGAACGCGGGATCGATCACGACGCGTGCGGTATCCAAAGCCGTGGCCTTTCGTTCGAACGTGATGAGTTTTTACAACGTTGTAGGCAACGTTGTAAAGGGCTCGGCACGCGGTACAGTGCTGCTCGTGCGGCACAGCCTCAAACATGTGGCCGAGCGGGCCGGGGTCTCGGTGAAGACCGTGTCCAACGTGGTCAACGGGTATCCACACATCCGCCCCGAGACGCGGGCCCGGGTGGAGGCCGCCATCGTCGCGCTCGACTACCGGCCGAACCTCAGCGCGCGCAACCTGCGCCAGGGCCGCACCGGGCTCGTCGCGCTGGCCGTGCCGGAGCTGGACAACCCGTACTTCGCCGAGCTGACCCGGCACGTGGTGACCGCCGCCGCCGCGCACGGCTGGACCGTGCTCATCGACCACACCGACGGCGACCCGGACCGGGAGCGCGAGGTCGCGGCCGGCATCCGCGACCACCTGGTCGACGGGCTCATCTTCAGCCCCCTGGCCCTGTCCGGCGCGGAGCTCACCGGCGGCGCCGACCGCACCCCGACCGTCCTGCTCGGCGAGCGCATCGACGCCGCCGACGGCCGCGGCCCGGCCGACCACGTCGCCGTGGACAACGTCGCCGCGGCCCGCGACGCGACCGCCTACCTGGCCTCGCTCGGCCGGCGGCGCATCGCCGCGCTGGGCGTGCAGCACACCGCCGAGGGCGTCAGCGCCCGGCTGCGGCTGGCCGGCTACCAGGCCGCCCTGGCCGACGCCGGCCTGCCCGCCGACCCGGCGCTGCTCGCGCCGGCCGACCGGTGGCACCGGGCCGACGGCGCCGCCGCGATGCGCGCGCTGCTGGACTCCGGCGCCCGCCCGGACGCGGTGTTCTGCTTCAACGACACCCTCGCCCTGGGCGCGCTGCGGGCGCTGCACGAGGCCGGGCTGCGGGTGCCGGAGGACGTCGCGGTGGCCGGCTACGACGGTATCGACGACGGCCGCTTCTCCATCCCGACCCTGACCACGATCGAGCCGGACATCGAGCGGCTGGCCACTCTCGCGGTCGAGCTGCTGGCCGAGCGGATCGGGGGCGGCGCCGACCGGCCGCCGCGGGAGTGCCTCGTGCCGCACCGCCTGACGATCAGGGAGAGCGCCTGACCTCAGGCCTCGCCCATGACGAGGCCCTCGATGGTGTGCTGCTGCCGGATCGGGACCAGGCGGCGATCGCGGAGGCGGCGCCGGCACCGCCCGGCTCGGCCGCCCCCGCTCCCGGCGGGTGCTACGTCGCTCGGCCGCCCGCTCCCGGCCGATGCTGGTCAGCCGTCCCGCTCCTCGCTGGTCCGGCGGCGCACCTCGACGGTGTCGGCGGCCACCTGGTCGATCCGGCCGGCCAGGTTCGGGTGGCGGTCCAGGTGCCTCCGCACGGCGGCGAGCAGGGCCGGCAGGGCGGTGGCATCCGCGTCGCCCAGGGCTGAACCGGGCGCGGTCCCGCCGCCCGGCCGCCCCGGTGTCATCGGGCGGCGGGGCCTCGTCCGCTCACGCGCTCCGGCGCAGGGCCAGGACGGCGATGTCGTCGGTCGGGGCGTTGTCGTCCAGCATCGCGGCCATGACGGTCGCGCACATGGCCTCGGCCGGCGCGCACGTGACCGCGGCGGCGAGCCGGGCCAGGCCCAGCGGCAGCGAACGGTCCCGGCGCTCGACCAGCCCGTCGGTGTAGAAGACCAGTCCCCCGCCGCTTGGCAGCCGCAGCTCCGTGGTGCCGCGCGGCGCGTCGGGGTGGGCGCCGAGCGGCAGGTTGGGCTTGATCGTCGTGAGCCGGCCGGGGCCGTCCGGTTCGACGGCCACCGGGGGGAGGTGCCCGGCGTTGGAGACGGTCACCGCGTCGAGGCTCGGCGGGATGACGGCGTAGACCGCGGTGGCCATGGCGCCCGGCTCGAACCGCTGGATCTTGCGGTCGAGGCGGGTGAGCACGTCGGCGGGGTCGTCGGTCTCCAGGGCGTAGGCGCGCAGCGCGGAGCGGATGCGGCCCATGACGACCGCCGCGCGCAGGCCGTTGCCGGCCACGTCGCCCACGGCGAGGCCGATGCAGCCGGAGGGCAGTTCGAAGACGTCGTACCAGTCCCCGCCCACGCCCACCTCGGCCCCCGGCACGTACCGGACGGCGAGATCGAGCCCGGCGATGCACGGCGGGCGGCTCGGCAGCAGGCTGCGCTGCAGCGCGTGCGCGGCGGCCTGGTCGAGGCTGTGCATGCGGGCCTGCGTGGCGGGCGCGATGCGGTCGGCGGCGAGCTGCAGCAGCTCGACGTCCGGCGCGCTGAACCGGCGCGGGCTGCGGGTGCCGACGTACAGCACCCCGATGACCCGCCCCTCGGTGATCATCGGCACGCCCAGCAGCGACGCGATGTGCTCGGCGTGGACGGCGGCGCTGAGCACGTTGCTGCCGTCCACGTGCTCGATCGCGAGCGGCCCGGCGGCGGCGGCGACCCGGCCGGCGAACCCGCGCCCGACCGGCACCCGGACGCCCTGGTACACCTCGCGCTCCAGGCCGCTGGCGGCGGTCGCGATGAGCTCGCTGCCGGTCGGGTCGACCAGCATCACGGTGGCGGTGTCGGCGTGCAGCAGGGCCCGCGCCCGCACCAGCAGCTCGGTGAGCAGGTCCTCCACGCCGAGCCGGGACAGCGCGGTGTCGGTGATCTGCTGCAGTCGGCGCAGCTGCCCGGCGCTGTCGAGCTCGCCGCCGGGCCCGCTCACGCGATCATCGCGCCGGTATGAGCCACAGGGTCCTCCTCGGTGGCGGCGGGGACCCGGACCACGGGCATCAGGACCGAGCCGGCCGAATCAGTACGGTGCCGAGTCTATCCAGCATCGTCGCCCCCGGGCCCCGCCCCGGCCGTCACAGCGTGCTTTCGAAGTCCGATTCCGCCGTCTCCTTCGCCGGGGTGCGCCGGCGCGGCTCCGGCGCCGGGGTGCTCGGCTCGACCGTCGCGGTGGCGGCCGGCAGCGGCGGCGTGGGCGACTTGAACAGCTCCTGCACCGTCTGCACCGCCTGCCCGGCGGTGGGGTTCTCGCGCAGCCGGCCCGTGCTGGCGACGATCTGCTCGTACTTCTCCCGCCCGGCCCGGGTGCCGAGCACATAGCCGACGGCCACTCCGGCGGCCACAGTCAGCAGACGCATTCAAAGTCTCCTCTTCGTTGTACGGGTTCACGCCCGCCGGCGGCGGACGGCGTAGATGATCACGGTGATCGTCGCGGCGAGCCCGGCGACCACCGCCCACGGCAGGGGCTTGTGGGCCTGCGCGGGCAGGTCGGCGTCGCGCACGGCGGCGCGGACGGAGGTGGCCGCGCTACCGGCCTTGCCGGCCACGGTGCTCGCCGTTTTTCCGGCCTTGCCGGCCACCGTGCTCGCCGTGTCACCGGCCTTGCCGGCCACCGTGCTCGCCTTTTCGGCCACCGTGCTCGCCGCGTCGCCCACGGCCCGGCGGGTCTGCCCGGCCGCGGCGCCGACGCGCTGTCTGGCGTCGTCGACCGCCCCGGCGGCCGCCTCCTTGGCCCGGGCCTTCACGTCGGTCTTGGCCGCCAGCTGCTCGGCCGTGCCGGCCAGCTCGGCGCGGGTCTGCGCGATCTCCGCGCGGAGCCGCTCGGGGTCGTTGCCGTGACTGCTCATGCCCTCCGCCCTTCCCGGACGGCGGTCTTGACCGCGTCCACGTCCGCGTGCACGCCGTCGACCGTCGACGCGTCGTCGCGCACTCCACCAGCGCCGACATCCGTCACGGCGACCACCTCCTCGAGTCGCCGACCCTGTTCCCTGGTCAAACGGCAACGAAACTTCCGAATGCGGCGCTGTCAACGATCGAGGGGCAGCTCGAGCCACACGTCCTTGCCGTCGCCGGGGTGCTCCCGCACGCCCCAGCGCGAGGCGAGCGCCTCGACGAGGGCCAGGCCGCGGCCGTGGTCCAGGTCCGGCGGGGGCGCCTGGCGCACGGTGATCGGCGCGCAGTCCTGGTCGTGCACGGAGATGCCGAGCACCCGGTCGGTGCAGTACAGGTCGATGTGCTCGACCCCGCCGGCGTGCAGCAGAGCATTGGCGGTCAGCTCGGAGACGAGCAGCTCGACGTTGTCGCTCAGCCGCGCCGGGGCGGGCCGGGTGAGCAGCCGCGGCAGCGCGGCCAGCACCCAGGCGCGGGCCGCGGCGGCGACCGACACGTCGGTGCCGATCCGGGGCCTCCAGCGCGTGGAGCGGCCCGAGGGTCTGCCGCTGTCGTCGTCCCGCATGCCGTGTCCCCCGGATTTCACTCGATCCGCATGATCCGGGGTTACCCCGACATCGACGGCGCACACCTGATTGAGGTGACGACAGTGACCGCGCTCAGCGGACCGTGACCCCGCGCGGGCCCGTGAGCGGGGCGATGCGCGAACCGCCGGGACCCGGGACGAGCGGCGGAAGCGGGTACCAGGAGACCATGAGAGCCCTCATGACCCGCGCGGAACGCCGGTCGGCCGCCGCCGTCACGCCGCCGGGTCAGCGCTCCGGGATCTCGTGCAGCGCGGCCTCCTCGGCGCTCGCCCCGCCGCCGGCCGGGCCCGCGTCGTAGGCGATCGCGTCCGTCTCCACATCCGGACCGGTGCCCTCGTCCGGCTTGACGAGGCGGCCGACGGTACCGTTGCCGCCGCCTATGCCGGTGTCGTACATGGACACCGGGGAGCCGAGGTTCGGCTCCACCGGCGTGTCGTCGATCACCGTCTCGCGCTCGATCGCGTCGATCTCGGTGGCCAGCGCGTCCGGGTCGAACTCCTCGCCGTCGTCCGGGGCCGGCCGTACGTCCGCGGCCCGGACCTCCAGCGCCGGGTCGGGGACCTCGCGGTCGAGCTTCAGGTCGAGGGGCTCGCCGGCGAGGGCCTCCTCCGGCGTCGTGCCGAAGCGGTCGACCGCGAGCGGACGGTCCTCGCGGTCCAGCGGCAGCGCGGCGGGGTCGGGGCCGTCGGCGATGCGGCCGGACTCGGCGTCGCCCCGGCCGGTGGAGTCATCGTCAGCGGTGTCGGGAAGGCCGGCGGCCTCCGGGTCCGACACCGGGTTGGGGTAATCGTCGGTACGCATGCCGGAACACGTACCCGGCATGGGCCCGGGCACTCACGACAGGCGCGCGGCGTACACCGGGGGTGGTCCGGCCTCGGCCCGGGAGCGCACGGCCCGCAGCGCGTTGCGCAGGTCCCGCCGCTGCCGCGGGCCGGCGTCGGGCGCGATCCGCACCGCGAGCTCGGTGCCGTGGTCGCCCGGCGCCGGACGGACACGTACCTCGACGGTAAAGCCGAGCTCGTCCAGCGGCGGCGGTCTCGGCCCGAGCCGCTCCGGCGCGCAGTCGATGGTGACGCGGTGCCAGCGGTCGGGGCCGGGCCGTCGGCGGCGGCGCGCCCGGACGGCGCCGGTGAGCGCGCCGGCGCCGGCGGCCACGGCCAGGGCGGCGGGCAGTTTCCACGTGCGCATGCGGTGCGCTACCCGGACGGGCGGCGCCGACACCTGTGGTTGACCGGCGCGCCGGTGGGTACAACCACTCCACCAGCCTCCAGCGCCCGATCGGCCGCCGCGGCCATGGCCTCCAGGCCGTCGTCCGCGCGCCGGGCCGCCCGCCGGCTCGTCGGGCTGGGCGAGCCGGGTGCGCTGGAGCAGGTCAGCGCGCCGGTCCCACCACCTTCTCGCAGATCCGGGCGGCCCGCGCGCCGTCCGGCGCAGATAGGCTCATGAGTGTGCGTTCCTCATTCATCGGCAGCGGACCCGGCGGCAACCCCGCCGACATCGTCACGGTGCACATCACGGACGGCGATCCCGTCATCGTCGCCGTCACCGGCCGGCTCCTGTTCGACACGCTGCAGCCCCTTGCGGACGCGCTGAACGAGCTGGACCCGGCCGAGCGTCCCCGGGTCGTCCTGGACCTCGCCGGCGTGCCGCTGTGCGACTCCAGCGCGCTGAACCTGCTGGTGCGCACCCGCACGGCCCGGGCCGACGCGGGCGGCTGGCTGCGGCTGGCGGCAGTGCAGCCCATGGTCGGCAGCGTCCTGGAGATCACCAACCTGTCATGGATCCTGCCGACGTACGAGACCGTCGAGGAGGCACTGGCCTGAGCCGGCCCGGGGGTCAGTCGCGGGCGAGGCGGCGCGCGGCCAGCTCGGCCAGCAGGACGGCGCCGTCGAAGAGCACGCCGTCGTCGAACCGGGCCCGCGGCGAGTGGTTGCCGGGCAGTCCCCGGTGGTCGTCGCCGGCCGCGGCGCCCAGGAAGAGGTACGCGCCCGGCACCCGCTCCAGCACCCGGCTGAAGTCCTCGGAGCCGGGGACGGGGTGCTCCATGAGCGTGAACCGCCCGGCGCCGAACAGGTCGCGGGCGGTCCCGGCCACGAAGTCGTACTCGCGCGGATCGTTGACGGTCACCGGGTACTCCGGCTCGAACCGCACCTCGGCCCGCAGCCCGTGCGCGGCCGCGATCCCCTCACACAGCCGCACCGACTCGCGGGCGATCTGCTCCCCGGCGGCGGCGCTGAACGTGCGGACGGTGGCCTCGAACACCGCCTCGTCCGGAATCACGTTGCGCAGGGTCCCGGCGTGGAACGCGCCGACGGTGACGACAACCGGCTCGAACGGGCTGTAGCGGCGCCCGACCATCGTCTGCAGCGCGGTCACCATCTCGCACGCGGCCGGGATCGGGTCGGCGGCCTCGTGCGGGGCCGCGCCGTGCCCGCCGGCGCCGACGACCCGCACGAACAGCCCGGCCGCGGCCGACATCAGCGGCCCGGGCCGCGCCGCGAAGATCCCGCGGGGGAACAGGGCGGCCAGCACGTGCAGCCCGTAGGCCGCGTCGGCGGGCCGTCCGGCCGCGTCGAGCACCCCCTCCTCGATCATCAGACCGGCGCCGTCGTACCCCTCCTCGCCCGGCTGGAACATGAGGACCACGTCGCCGGCCAGCTCGCCGCGCCGCTCCGCGAGCAGGTGCGCGGCGCCGACGAGCCCCGCGGTGTGCATGTCGTGGCCGCAGGCGTGCATGGCGCCGGGGACCTCGGACGCGTACGGCACGTCGGCGAGCTCGGTGACCGGCAGCGCGTCCATGTCACCGCGCAGCAGCACGACCGGCCCGGGCCGCGCGCCGCGCAGCACCGCCGTCACGGACGAGAGCGCGGTACCGGTGCTGATCTCCAGCGGCAGCCCGTCGAGCGCGGCGAGCACCTGCCGCTGCGTAGCCGGCAGGTCGAGCCCGATCTCCGGCCGCCGATGCAACCGCCGGCGCAGGTCGATGAGGTCTTCCCGCAGTCCCATGGGCTCCGTTCCCGGTGGTGGGGCCGTCCGGTTCGACAGTATCGGATGGACGACCCGCCCCCGCCGGAGCAGCTCGAGCAGGCCACGGCGAGGAGGCTGCCGGGGCTGACCCAGCGGAAGCCGCCGTGCTTCGCGTTCGACGAAGCCCAGTACAGGATCGCGAACACCAGCGCCACGATCGCCACCAGCACCGGCCGCTTCACGATGTTCCACGTCGTGACCGCCGCGCCGCCGGCGCCGATCCACCGGCCGGGCCCGGCTCGACCTCGCCGAATGGCTGTCCCATTCCCGCCGCGGCGGCGGCCAGCCGCGATTTGTCACCCGGACGGGCGAGTGACGTCGATGTCGTCGACGTAACCGCGGAACGCGCCGGTGCCGCCGGGCTGGTCGTAGCCGATGCGGATCTGGTCGACGGTGCCGCCCGCGAGCGGGGTCAGGTCGACCGTGACCCGGTTCCACTGGTTCGCCCCGAGGTGGCCGCCCTGGCCCTGGTACTGCGGGTGCGCCCGCACGGCGTACTGGTCCACGGCCCCCGAGTCGCGCAGGCTGCGCCCGTCGGTCAGGAACAGGTCGAGGGCCACCGAGGCGCCGTTGGCGTTCTGGGGATGGATCCAGTACGTGAGCGTGGTGTGGGCGGTGAGGATCAGGTGCACGTTGTAGAGGCGGTTGTACGAGTACGAGCCGGACGCGCTCAGGTCGTTGCCCGAGTACATCAGCGCGTAGGTGCCGCCGTGGGCCAGCTCGGCGCGGCGGCCGGACTCCATCTTCGTCAGCCCGCAGCAGTAGCCGCCGACGTTGAGCGCCGACTGCACCGTGTCGGTCCACGTCAGCTGCTGCACGGTGGCGCCGAAGTCGGTGCGGAACAGCGGCCAGGCGCGCCCGGCGCCGAGCACGGGCGGCAGCGCCGAGTACCACGCGTTGGCCAGCTTCGAGTACCCGTCGTCCGTCGGGTGGATGCCGTCGGCGCCGATGTCGGCGAGCGTGAGGTTGCCGTAGAAGTCGACAAGCGGTACCCCGAGGGCCGGCAGTTTCGCGTTGAAGGCGGTCACGCGGGCGTTGACGGCCGCGTCCCGGTTGGGCACCAGCGTCGAGATGACGACCTTGATGCCGGGGGCGTCGCGGCGGACCTGCTCGACCAGCGCGCCGAGGCGGGCCGGCGCGTTGGCGACGTCGTAGTTCTGGATGATGTCGTTGGTGCCCGCGTTGATCAGCACGACGTCGGGCCTCGCGGCCCCGATCCAGGCGTCGGCCCCGGCGGCGACCTGGTCGATGCGGAAGCCCGGGTGGCCCTCGTTGTCGCGGTCGGGCCCGTTGCCGGACTGCTGCGAGCCGACGAAGTCGACCGCGATCCCGGCGTCGTCGGCGAGGTGGCGGCGCAGCTCCTCGCGGTAGCCGTTGCCGTCCGTCGAGGCGGTCCCCCAGGTGATGGAGGCGCCGAGCGGCATGATGCGCACCGGCGTCGTGGCCGCGGCCGGGCCCGGAATCGCGGTGACGAAGGTCAGCGCGGTGGCGGCCACGCCGATGACTGCGAAAGAAGGCCGTCGATGCTTGGGCACGTGCCCAGCAAAGACGGCCGTCGATGATTTGTCAACGATTGACAGAACGTCAGGCCGTCCGGCGCAGGGCCAGCAGGGCGATGTCGTCGCCGGCCGGCTGGTCCTGCAGCATCGTGGCCATGACCGTGGTGCACAGCCGGTCGGGGGCGGTCGCGGTCACGGCCGCGGCGAGGCGGTCGAGGCCCTCGCTGATCGAGCGGGCGCGGCGCTCGACCAGGCCGTCGGTGTAGAACAGCAGCGTGCCGCCCGTCGGCAGGGCGAGCGCGGTGTTGGTCCGGGCCAGGTGCATGTCGGTGCCCAGCGGCAGGTTGGCGCGGATCGTCAGCAGCTCGCCGGGCGTGGCCGGGGTGGCGAACATCGGTGGCGGGTGCCCGGCGGTCGACATGGTGACGGTGTCCAGCGACGGGTCGATGACCGCGTAGATCGCGGTGGCCATCGCGCCCGGCTCGAAGCGGTGGATCTTGCGGTCCAGGCGGGTCAGGACGTCGGCGGGATCGTCGGTCTCCAGGGCGTACGCGCGCAGGGCCGAACGGATCCGGCCCATGACCACCGCGGCGCGCAGCCCGTTGCCGGCCACGTCCCCGACCGCCACGCCGATCGCGCCCGAGGGCAGCTCGAAGACGTCGTACCAGTCCCCGCCGACACCCACCTCGGCGCCGGGCACGTACCGCACCGCGAGCTCCAGGCCGGCCATGTCCGGCGGGCGGGTCGGCAGGAGGCTGCGCTGCAGGGCGTAGGCGGTGGCCCGGTCGAGGCTGTGCATGCGCGCCTGGGTGGCCGGGGCGATCCGGTCGGCGACGAGCTGCAGCAGCTCGATGTCGCCCGCGGCGAACCGGCGCGGCCGGCGGGCGCCGACGTACAGCACCCCGAGGAGCCGCCCCGCCGTGATCATCGGCACGCCGAGCATCGAGGCGATGTGCTCGTGCAGCACAACCGGGCTCATCACGTTCGTCTCGTCGACGCGGTCGATGGCGAGGGGCTGGGCGGTCGCGGCGACCGTGCCCGCGAAGCCACGACCGACCGGCACCCGCACGCCCTGGCGCACCTCGCGCTCGAGGCCGCTGGTCGCGGTGGCGACGAGCTCGGCGCCGGTCGGGTCGAGCAGCATCACCGTCGCGGTGTCGGCGTGCAGCAGCTCGCGGGCCCGCACGAGCAGCTCCTCGAGCAGGTCCTCGACGCCCAGCTTGGACAGCGCGGCATCGGTGACCAGCTGCAGTCGCCGCAGCTGTTCCCCGCTGTCGCGCGTCCCCGTCACTGGCTGCCGCCCTCCGCGACCACTTCGACGGCGGCGAGCTGGTCCAGGCCGCTGAACGACAGCAGCGCCTCGTTGAGCGGGCTGATGCGGATGTCGAGGCGGTCGGCGTGCGCGAACAGGGTCGCCAGCGCGGCGCTGTCGAGGTAGTCGACCCGGGTCAGGTCGACCAGCGCCCGCGAGCCGCCGCCCAGCGCGTCGCGCAGCCGGGCCGCGAACTCGGCGGCGTTGGTGAGGTCGATCTCGCCGACGGCACTGAGCTGAGCGACGCCGTCGGCCGAGCGTCCGATGGTGATGTGCAGCGGCGTGGTCATGATGTGATCCTCGTGGACATCTCGACGGTCGTACCGGTGGCGCCGGTCCGCAGATCGACGTGTTGCATGAGGGCCCGCATGAGCTTGAGGCCGTGGCCGCGGTTCGGGTCGGGCTCGCTGCGCGCGGGCCGCCAGCTGCCGTTGTCGGTGACGGTGAGGTGCAGGTCGTCGCCCATCGCCCGGACCAGCAGCCGGACCCAGCCGACGCCCTCGCGGTGGCCGTGCTCGATGGCGTTGGCGCACGCCTCGCCCGCGGCGACGAGCACGCGCTGGGCGAGCTGGTTGCCGATGCCGGCCCGGTGCATCCAGCGGCGCAGGGCGGCGCGGGTCGGGGCCAGCTGGTTGCTGCGGGCCTCGAAGGACAGCTCCAGCGGGGCCGGGTGGCGGTACAGCAGCAGCGCCACGTCGTCGCTGGCGCCGTCCTCGCCGATCATTCGCGCCATGACCTGGTCGGCGAGCTCGTCGATGGGCAGGGCCTGGTGCGACTGCACGGCCTCGGCGGCGTTGCCGATGCCGACGGTGAGCGGGCGCCGGCGGCGTTCGACGAGCCCGTCCGTGTACACCAGCAGCACCCCCCGCGGCGGCACGGCCGCGCGCGCCTCGTCCCGCCCGCCGTCGCGCGGCACGCCGATGGGCAGTCCCCGCCCGCCCTCCAGCAGCTCGCTGCGCGCATCGGGCCAGGACAGGATGGCCGGCGGGTGGCCGGCGCTGGAGTACACCAGGCCGCCGTCCTCCGGGTCGAGGATGGCGCAGAACGCCGTGGTGCACACCGCCCCGGGCAGCAGGGCCGCGAACCGGTCCAGCGCGGTCAGCACCTCGCCCGGCCCGGTCGCCTGCAGCAGCAGGGCGCGGGCGGCGCTGCGCAGCTGGCCCATGATGGTGGCGGCGGTCAGCCCGCGGCCGACGCAGTCGCCGACCATGATGCCGATGCGCCCGTCGGGCAGGCCGATGGCGTCGTACCAGTCGCCGCCGACCTCCAGCGGCCGGGTCGCCGGCTGGTAGCGCACCGCGAAGCCGGCCGGCAGCACGACCGGGCCCAGGATCGAGCGCTGGAGCGTGACGGCGACCTCGCGCTCCCGGTCGAACGCGTAGGCCCGGTGCACCGCCTGCGCGAGCGAGCCGCACAGCAGCAACAACAGCGTCTGGTCCTCGGTGCCGAAGCCGCGGGCCGGGTCGAGCGCCAGCCGGATCCCGACCGGCCCGAGCGGCGACTCGATGGACGTGCCGGCGCCGGCGGGCCGGCCGGCGTCGCCGATGTCGATGAGGATGCGGGACGGGCCGAGGTCGCGCAGGTCGTCGAGGACCGGCGGCAGCTCGGCCCCGTCGGCCGCGTCGGTGACCGTGACGCTCCCCGCGCGGGCGGTCACGCCGGTGGCGTGCCACTGCCGGCGCAGCTGGGCGGCGGCCGCCTGCAGCACCTCGGGCACGGTCCGGGCGCCGGCCAGCCGCTCGTTCATGGCGTTGAGCGCCGTCTCGCGCTGGGCCGCCGAGCGCTCCGTGGTGATGTCGCGCAGCGTGCCGACGAGCATCGCCGAGCCGCCGTCGTCGTGCACGGAGTTGATCGTGACGGCGGCCCACAGCCGGTGCCCGTCGCGGTGGCGCACCGGCATCACCAGGCTGCCCTGCCGCCCCGAGACGACGCGGCGGTACTGGGCCATGACCTCCTCGTAGGCGACCGGGTCGGTGTCCGGGTCCGGCCACCACGGGTGCGGCGGCGCGTACGGTACCCCGTCGGCCGGGTACCCCAGGATGTCGGCGAACGCGGCGTTGACCTCGACGACGGCGCCGCCGGCGTCGGCGACGAAGAAGCCCTCCTGCAACGAGTCGACGAGCGCGCTGCGGAACCGGGCGTGCTGGTTGCGCAGCCGCGCCAGGTCGACGTTGGCCCGGACGCGGGCCAGCAGCTCCTGGGCCTCGAACGGCTTGACGAGGTAGTCGTCGGCCCCGGCCGAGAGCCCCTCGACCGCCGCCTCCTGCCCCGCCCGCGCGGACAGCAGCATGACCGGGACGCCGGCGGTGCGCGGGTCGGCCCGCAGCGCCGCCACGAGGGCCAGGCCGTCCAGGCCGGGCATCATCACGTCGCTGACGATCAGGTCCGGCGGCCGGGCCCGGGCGGCGGCGAGGGCGGCGGAACCGTCGGCGACCGTCGCCACCTCGTACCGGGCGGCCAGCAGCCGGCGCAGGTAGTCGCGCATGTCGGTGTTGTCGTCGGCGACGAGCACGCGGGCGCGGGGGCCGTCGCCGGGCGCCGCGGGTACCACCGGCCCGGCGGCGTCCTGCGGGTCGTCCTCGGGGGCGCCGGGCAGCCAGCGCAGCGCCTCGCGCACGAACGGCTCGGCGGTCTCGGTGGCGGTGTCGCTGCCCGTCGAGGTCGCGAGCTGGTCGGCCGGCAGGTGCGCCGAGCCGAACGGCAGGCGGATGGTGAACGTGGTGCCGGAGCCGGGCCCGCTGACCGCCTCGATCGTGCCGCCGTGCAGGTACACCAGCTCCTGCACCAGGGCGAGGCCGATCCCGCTGCCCTCGTTGGAGCGGGCCCGCGCGGTGGGGATGCGGTGGAAGCGCTCGAACAGCCGCGGCATCTCCTCGGCCGGCACGCCGATGCCGGTGTCGGCCACGGTCACGACGGCGTGCTCGCCCGCGGCGGCCACGGCGACCCGGACGCCGCCGTCGAACGTGAACTTGAGCGCGTTGCTGAGCAGGTTGAGCACGATCTTCTCCCACATGCCCCGGTCGGCGTACACCGGCCGGGGCAGCGGCGGGCAGTCGACCTCGAAGGCCAGCCCGGCCCGCTCGACCGCGGCCCGGAACACGCTGGCCAGCTCGGCGGTGAACGCCGGCAGGTCGACCGGCTCGTAGTGCGCCTGCATCCGGCCCGCCTCGATGCGGGAGAAGTCCAGCAGCGTGTTGACGAGCTTGCCCAGCCGCAGCCCGTTGCGGTGGATGACCTCGACCTCGTTGCGGGCCCGGTGGTCGTCGGCGGGCAGCCGGTCGCGCAGCTCCTGCAACGGTCCCATGATCAGGCTCAGCGGCGTGCGGAACTCGTGGCTGATGTTGGAGAAGAACGTCGTCTTGGCCCGGTCGAGCTCGGCGAGCTCCTCGGCCCGCAACTGCTGCGCCTGGTAGCTGCGGGCGCTGGCGATGCCGGTGGCCACGTGCCCGGCGGCGAGCTCGAGGAAGCCGCGGTAGCCCTGGTCGAGCAGCCGGTACCGGTTGAGCCCGGCGACGAGGAAGCCGTAGGGCGCCGCGCCCTGGCGCAGCAGCGGCATCAGCAGCGCCTCGGCCGGCGGCTCGGGCCAGGCGCCGGTGGGCAGCCCGTCGAGGTCGCGCAGGTCGACCCGGGTGGGCGTGCCGGCCAGCGGCCACGGCGCCGCGACCCCGTCCGCGCCGATGCGCGCCGGGGCGGCCGGGTGCCCCGCCGGGAAGCCGGTCGTGGCGGCCAGGCGCGCGCCGGCGTCGTCGAAGAGGTACGTCAGCGTGAAGGGCAGGTCGCGGCCGTTGCGCATGAGCTGCTCGGCGGCGAAGGCGAGCATCTCCTGCTCGGTGCGCACGACGCTCGGGTCGGAGCCGAGGTCGCGCAGCGTGGCCATGCGCCGCTCGCCGATGACGCGCTCGGTGTCCTCGCTGACCACGCAGAGCATGCCGGTGAGCGCGCCGTCGTCGTTGCGCACCGGGCTGTAGGAGAAGGTGTGGTACGTCTCCTCGCGGTACCCGGAGCGCTCCAGGAACAGCAGCAGCGCCTCGTCCCAGGTCGCGGCGCCCGTGCCGAGCACGGACTCGATGCGCGGGCCGATGGTGTCCCAGATCTCGGCCCAGACCTCGCTGGCGGGGCGGCCCAGCGCCCACGGGTACTTGCGGCCGAGCGTGTCGCGGCGGTACGCGGCGTTGCAGAAGAACGTCAGCCGCGGGCCCCACGCCATCCACATCGGGAACCGCGAGGCCAGCAGGATGCTCACCGCGGTACGCAGGCTCTGCGGCCACCCGCCGGGCGGCCCGAGCGGTGTCGCCGCCCAGTCCACGGCGGCCAGGTCCCGGCCGACCTCGGCGTCCGCGGCGAACACGTCGGCCCCGTCGGGACGCCTGCCTTCGGGCATGCGGCCCCTCCCCCTTGCTCGCCCGGCATGATCGGTCGCGGTCCCAGTGCCCAGTCACCGCGGACTTCAATCACGGCGGGGCCGCCGTACGGGTATACCGCAGTTCCGCTTTGGACGACGTGTGGTCGTCCCGGCGACGGCCCCCGGTCGATCGATGCCGCTAAAGTCCCGGCATGGGGACCCGGGGGAAGACGATCGCCGCGGCGCTGGTCGCCGTCGCCCTGCTCGGCTGCGGGTTCTGGTCGCGCGGGCCGAGCGACGGCAACGAGGCGGCGCGCAACGAGGCCGAGTGGGCGGCCAAGCAGATCCAGGCCGAGATCGGCAACAACGGCGACGGGCGCGACGCCGAGTCGGTCACCGCGACCGTGATCATGCCGCTGCAGATGCCCCCCGAGATCCAGGTCGTGCCGGTGGCCTGGTCCGGGCGGGCCTCCAGTGACGAGCGGGGCGTCATCGAGATCCAGATCGACGTCTGGGAGCCCGAACGCAAGGGGCAGTCGCTGGGCGACCCCGGTCAGACCGCCGGGCACGCCACCGCCTGCTACCGGTACACGATGCAGATCTACCGTGGCACCGCCTACGCCGGGATTCCGTGCCCGAAGACCCACATGACGAGCATGCCCTCGGAAACGCCGCTGCCGCGGCTGCCGGACGACGCCCGGGCCCGCCTCGCGAACGCCCTGCGCACCGCGACCCCGCAGACGCTGGCGAGCACGGTGCGGGCCGCGTTCCCGCAGGACTACATCACCGTCGACACCACCACCACCACGGACCAGGGCACCCTCGTGGCCGCCGTGGGCGTGCCCCACCCCCAGACGCGCGACTGCATCGTCATGATCAAGGACCCGGGCGCCGAGCCGAAGCCGGTCGACCTCCCGCGCATCCAGCTCCAGCCGGGCGAGTCGGGCTGCCACACCCGCCTCTACACCAATCCGGTGCGCTGAGGATCAGCCGAGCCGGGCCAGGTCCTCGCCGGTCAGCCGGAGCCCGCCGGCGGCGACGTTCTCCTCGAGGTGGGCCAGGGAGCCGGTACCCGGGATCAGCACGATGTTCGGGGAGCGGGCCAGCAGCCAGGCCAGGGCGACCTGCGGTACCGACGCGCCGTGCCGGGCCGCCACCGTGCTCAGGGCGTCCGCCGTCAGCGGGGCGAAGCCGCCGACCGGGAAGAAGGGCACGTACGCGATGCCCGCCTCCGCGCACGCGTCCACGAGCGGGTCGTCGTCGCGGGCCGCGATGTTGTAGAGGTTCTGCACGCACACGATGTCGGCGGCCTTGCGCGCCCGGTCGACCTGGTCCCGATCCACGTTCGACACGCCCAGGTGCCGGATCAGGCCCTCCGCGCGCAGGGCCATGAGGGTCTCCAGGGCCGGCTCCAGGGGTGCGTCGGCGTGGCCGCGGTCGCCCAGGCGCAGGTTCACCACGTCGAGCCGGTCCAGGCCCAGGGTGCGCAGGTTCGCCTCGACGCCGCGGCGCAGGCCGTCGGGCGTGAGGCCGGTGTGCTCGGCGGCCGGGCGGCCGAGGTCGTCGCCCTCGACGAGGGCGCCCACCTTCGTCACGATGACCAGGCCGGCCGGGTACGGGTGCAGCGCCGTCCGGATCAGCTCGTTGGCGGCCACGCCGGCGCGGGCGTAGTAGTTCGACGTGTCGAGGTGGTCGACGCCCAGCTCCACGGCCCGGCGCAGGATCGCCAGCGCGGTGTCCCGGTCGGGCGCGTCGCCGCGCGGCCAGCCCGTGAGCTTCATCGTGCCGTACCCGACCCGGCCGACGCCCAGATCGCCGCCGAAGAACCATCGCTCGCTCGTCACGAGGGCCGACAGTACCGCAGCCGCGTCCGGTACCTTGGTGGCCGTGACGGGCGCCGATATCCGGCTGGGGATCGACTTCGGCACGTCGAGCACCGTCGCGGTGCTCGCGCTACCGGGCCGGGAGCCGCGGCCGCTGCTCTTCGACGGCTCGCCGCTGCTGCCCTCGGCCGTCGGGCTGGACCCCACCGGGCGGCTCGTCGTGGGCCGCGACGCGCTGCACGCGGCGGTCGGCGCGCCCGGGTCCGTGGAGCGCTACCCGAAGCGGTGCATCGACGACGGTACCGTCCTGCTGGGCGACACCGAGCACACGGTCGCCGCGCTGTTCGGGGCGGTGCTCGGCCGGGTGCTCGACGAGGCCGCCCGCGCCGCCGGCGGCCCGCCGTCCGAGGTCGTCATCACGCATCCGGCCGCGTGGGGTGGCGAGCGGCGGTCGGTCCTGCGCCAGGCCGTGGCCCCGCGGTCGGTACGCCTGGTCAGCGAACCGGTCGCGGCCGCGCACCACCTCGTCTCGGTCGCGGCCGATCGGCTGCCGGACGGCACGGCGGCGCTGGTGTACGACTTCGGGGCCGGCACGTTCGACGCGACGGTCGTGCGCCGCAACGGCGCCGGGCTCGCATGGGAGGTGCTCGCCACCCAGGGCCGCCCGGACTCCGGCGGCCTCGACATCGACGCGGCGATCGTCGCGCACCTCGAACGGGCGCTGCCGGACGAGGCGGCGTGGCGGCGGCTGAACGAGCCGGACTCGCCCGCCGACCGGCGCGCCCGCCAGCAGCTGTGGGAGAACGTGCGCACCGGCAAGGAGTCGCTCACCCGCGCCGGGCAGACGCTCATCCACGTGCCGCTGCTCGACGTGGAGGTACCACTGGGGCGGGAGGAGCTCGACGCGCTGGCCGCACCCGTCCTGGCCCGCTGCACCGAGACGACCCGGGCGGTGCTCGGCCTCGCCGGGGTCGACGCCGGCACGATCCTGCTCGTGGGCGGGGCCAGCCGCATGCCCGCCGTCGCGGCCACGCTGCACCGCGAGTTCGGCGTCGAGCCGCTCACCCTCGACCAGCCCGAGCTCGCCGTCGCCGAGGGCAGCCTGGAGGCCGGGGACAGCGCGATCGAGGCCGTCGACGACAGCGGCGACTGGCCGTTCGCCACGCCGCTGCCCGCCCCGGCGCCGGTCCGCCCGCGCCGCACCCGGGTGCTCATGGCGGCCGGGGCCGGGCTCGCCGTCGCCGCGGGGGTGGCGGCGGTGGCGCTCGCCGACGGGCCGTCGCCGCCGGGGGTCGTCGCCACGTCGGCCGGCGCGTCCGGAGGCCCTTCGCCGTCCGTCTCCCCGGCGCGCACCTACGGCGCCGGGATCGACCCGTGCCTGCTCGGCACCTGGAGGACCGTCTCGCACCGCAACTACGGCACAATCGACGGCCAGCGGGTGCAGTACGTCGGCCCCGGCGGCGACATCACGGTGTACCGCGACGACAACACGCTGACCGTCGACTACGACCCGGGCGCGCCGGACGTCGCCGTGGTGGGCGGCGTGACGTGGGAGTCCAAGCTCCGCGGCCAGGTCACCATGCGCTGGACCGCCGGCGACGGGGAGATGCTCTCGACGGTGGTCACCTCGACCGCGCGGGGCCGGCTGACCCGCAACGGCAAGTTCAACAACGACGAGGTGACGACGTTCAGCCTGGAGCCGGAGAAGTACACCTGCACCGCGACCCGGCTGACCGAGGTGAGCACCCTGGGCAACTGGGCCGCGGACTCCGAGCGCATCGGCTGATCACCCGAGGCCGTCGAGAGACGTCAGGCTCCGCCGCCAGCACCGCGGGGCGCAGGCCGTACACGGAATCGCGGCCGACGTCACGCCGATCCGCACCAGGAACACGCGGTCACCCTACGAGACGACGAAGACGATCCGGCCTCGGGCGTGCCGGGTCTCGCTCAGTTCGTGGGCCGCGGCCGCCGCCTCGAGCGGGAACGTCGCCGCGATCGGGATGTGCAGCCGGCCCTCGTCGGCCAGGGCGGCCGCGAGGGCCAGGGCGTGGACCGCCAGCGGATCCCCGCCGGCGGCGGACGGGGAGCCGTGGGACATGTGCACGCCGTGGGCCGCGGCGGTGAGGTCGGCGATGGTCACCACGCGCGCCGGGGTGCCCGCGACGGCGATCAGGTCCGGCAGGGCGCCGCCCGCGGTGTCGAAGACCGCGTCGACGCCGTCCGGGGCCAGGGGGCGCACGCGGTCGGGCAGGCCCTCGCCGTACACCACGGGAATCGCGCCCAGCGAGCGCAGGAAGGCGTGGTTGGCCGGGCTCGCGGTGCCGATGACCGTCGCGCCCCGCGCCGTCGCCAGCTGGACCGCGACCGTGCCGACGCCGCCCGCCGCGCCGTGCACGAGCACGGTGTGACCGGGGCCGACGCCGAGGCGGTCCAGCACGCGCGTGCCCGTCTCGACGGTACCGGCGGCACCGCCCGCCTCCGCCCAGGTCCACGCGGCCGGCTTCGCGGCCCAGGCGACGAGGACGGCGTGCTCGGCGTGGGCGCCCCGGGCCGCCATCGCGGTCCAGCCGAACACCTCGTCGCCGGCGGCGGTGCCGGTCACGCCCGGGCCGACCTCGTCGACGACCCCGGCGGCGTCGAAGCCGGTGCGGAACGGGAAGGCCGCCGGGACCACATCGCGCAGCCGCCCGGAGCGGATGCGGGTCTCACCGGCCGAGAAGCCCGACGCGCGCACGGCGATGCGGATCTCCCCCGGGCCGGCGTGGGGCGGCGGGACGTCGGCTACGTGGACGACGGCGGGCGGGCCGTACTCGGTGAACTGGACTGCTCGCATGATCCGGACCGTAACGGAACCCCCCGCCCGCCTGGCTAAAGTGAGAGGGGTGACGGCGGAAGTGAGACAGCGCTCGGACGCGCGGGACAACCGGGGGCGCATCCTCGCCGTCGCGCGCGCGGCGTTCGCGGCCGAGGGGCTCGGCGTGCCGATCCGGGAGATCGCGCGGCGGGCGGAGGTCGGGCCGGCGACGGTGTACCGGCACTTCCCGACCAAGGAGGCGCTGCTCACAGCGGCCGCCGCGGCCGCCGGGCCGGCGCTGTGCTCGGCGATCGTGGAGCGGGGGCTCGCCGAGGCCGACCCGTGGCACGGTTTCCGCCACGTGGTCGGGGAGCTGATGCGCCGGCCCGCCCGCCGCCGCCCGCCCACCGGCTACCTGCGCTCCGATCGCGAGCGGACGGTACGCCTGCTGCTGCGGCTCATCGCGAGCGCCAAGGCGTCCGGCGAGCTGCGCGCCGACCTCGAGCTGGAGGACGTCGTCGTGGCGCTGATGGCCAACGAGGGCATCCGGGCCGGGTCGCCCGCGGTTCGCGCGGCGGCGTCGCGGCGGTTCGCGGCGCTGACGATCGAGTCGTTCCGGGCGCGCCCGGAGCCGGCGGCGCTGCCCCCGGCGGCCCGGGTGCTTTCTTAGGCTCGTCTTAGACAGACGGTAGTGTATTTCGTAGGGCCGCCCCCGATGCTGGTCGTTGAAACTTCAACAACAGCTTCGGGAGGCTCGCCATGACCAGCACCATCGCCCGTCCCGGCATCTCGTGGAAGTCGACCCTCGCCGCCGCCGGCATCGGGGCGGTCGGCGGGTTCGTCGTCAACAGCGTGATCGCGCTGACCGGGCGGGGCCTGCTCGACGCGCCGAGCGAGTTCATGCCGTTGCAGCCGCAGGTGTACGGCATGCTGACCCTCGTCGGCGCGCTCGCCGGCGCCGTCGGCTGGCACCTGATCGCGAGCCGGGCCCGCGACGCCGTCCGCCTGCTGCGGGTGCTGGTGCCCGCCGTGCTCGTGCTCTCGTGGATCCCCGACGTGCTGCTGCTCGCGAACAAGTCGCAGCCGGGCACCACGACCGCCGGGGTCCTCTGCCTGATGCTGATGCACCTCGGGGTGGCCG
Organism: Dactylosporangium sp. NPDC049140; assembly: GCF_040648435.1. Classification (NCBI taxonomy): domain Bacteria; kingdom Bacillati; phylum Actinomycetota; class Actinomycetes; order Micromonosporales; family Micromonosporaceae; genus Dactylosporangium; species Dactylosporangium sp. NPDC049140. The sequence continues at coordinate 100,116 of NZ_JBEZDS010000045.1, forward strand.
CCGCGGCCGTCCCGGCGTACCGCCGGCTCATCCCGCCGCGGTCGTAGCCCGGGGACGCGGTCAGGCCGGCACCGTGACGGCGGACCGGCAGCCCTGCCTCCGCGCGGCCTGAGGACGCGGGTCAGCGGACGCCGGGCAGGCTCAGGGTCATGGTCAGCCCGCCGCCCGGGGTCGGCTCCGGCCGCAGGGTGCCGCCCATCGCCTCGGCCAGGCCGCGGGACAGAGCCAGGCCGAGGCCGACGCCCGTGGAGTTGTCGCGGTCGCCGAGGCGCTGGAACGGCTGGAACACGCGGTCGTGGTCGGCCGCCGGCAGGCCCGGGCCGTGGTCGACGACCCGGATCTCGACCCGCTCGGCGTGGGCGCTGGCCCCGATCGACGGCGGGCGGTCCGGCGGGCTGTGCCGCAGGGCGTTGGCGATCAGGTTGACTAGGATGCGCTCCAGCAGCGCCGGGTCGGCGGTGACCTCCGGCAGCTCCTCGGGCACGCTGATCGCGACGGCCGCGTCGAGGTCGTCGGTGGCGCGGGGCAGGGCGTCGGCGAGGTCGACCGCCTCCAGCGTCAGGGCGAGGGCGCCGGCCTGCAGGCGGGACATGTCGAGCAGGTTCTCGACCAGGCGGGTGAGCTTGTCCAGCGACTCCTCGGCGGTGGCGAGCAGCTCCCCGGTGTCCTCGGGCGAGAAGTCGACGTCGGCGCTGCGCAGGCTGCCGACGGCGGCCTTGGCCGAGGCGAGCGGGGTGCGCAGGTCGTGGCTGACCGCGGAGAGCAGCGCGGTGCGCAGCCGGTCGACCTCGGCGAGGGTACCCGCGGCGGCGGCCTGCTCGCCCAGGCGGCGCTGGCGCAGGGCGATCGCGGCGTGCGCGGCGAACGCCTCGACCAGGCGCCGGGCGGTCGCGGGCAGGGCGTGTCCGCGCAGCACCAGGGCCACGTTCTCCTCGATCGGTACCTCCGTCTCGCCGTCGGCCGGCGAGGTGCACGGTGCGGCGCCGACCGAGGCGGCCACCTGCCACGGCGCGTGCTCCGAGTCCCGCTCCAGCAGCGTCACGCAGGACTGGCCGAAGGACTCGCGGACCCGCTCCAGCAGCGCCTCGAGCGGGTTGTCGCCGTGCAGGACGCTGCCGGCGAGGGTGGCCAGGGTCTGGGCCTCGGCCGAGGCGCGGGCGGCGTCGCGGGCCCGGCGGGCGGCGCCGTCGACGACGGTGGCCACGGCGACCGCGACGCCGACGAACGCGACGAGCGCGAAGAGGTTCTCCCGCTCGTCGATCGTGAACCGGTTGAGCGGCGGCGTGAAGAACCAGTTGAGCAGCAGGAAGCCGCCGACGGCGCAGATGAGCGCGGGCAGCAGGCCGCCGACGAGCGCGGCGGCGACGGCCAGCACCAGGTAGGCGAGGATCTCGGTGGTCAGCGCCGTCCCGTCGCGCAGGGCGTCGAGGACCAGGGTCAGCAGCGGTAGGCCGGCCGCGGCGACGAGCAGGCCGGCGATGCGCCGGCGGCGGTCGAGGCCGCCCGGGCGCCGGGCGCGGAAGGCGAACCGGCGCGCCTCCTCGTGGCTGACGAGGTGCACGTCGATGGCGCCGGACTCGGCGGTGGTGGTGGTGCCCACGCCGGGCGAGAGGATCTGGGCGAGGCGGCCGCGGCGGCTGGCGCCGAGGACGAGCTGGGTGGCGTTGACGCCGCGGGCGAAGTCGAGCAGCGCCTGCGGGACATTCGCCCCGAGGACCTGGTGGTAGGTGCCGCCGAGGGACTCCACGAGCAGCCGCTGCCGGGTGAGGCGGGCCGGGTCCGCGGCGGCGAGCCCGTCGCCGCGGACCACGTGCACGGCGAGGAGGTCGGCGGCCTTGGTCCGGGCGGCGACCCGCGCGGCCCGGCGGATGAGCGTGTCGCCCTCCGGGCCGCCGGTCAGCGCGACCACGACCCGTTCCCGGGTCTCCCACTTCTTGTCGATGCCGTGCTCGCTGCGGTACCGGTCGAGCTGCTCGTCGACCTTGCCGGCCAGCCACAGCAGGGCGAGCTCGCGCAGGGCGGTGAGGTTGCCGACCCGGAAGTAGTTGCCGAGCGCGGCGTCGATCTTCTCCGGTTTGTAGACGTTGCCGTGCGCCATCCGCCGCCGCAGCGCCTCCGGGGTCATGTCGACGAGCTCGATCTGCTCCGCCCGCCGGACCACGGCGTCGGGGACGGTCTCGCGCTGCGGCACGCCGGTGATCGCCTCGACGACGTCGTTGAGCGACTCCAGGTGCTGCACGTTGACGGTGGTCAGCACGTCGATGCCGGCCTCGAGGAGCCGGTCGACGTCCTGCCACCGCTTGGCGTGGCCGCTGCCGGGCACGTTGGTGTGCGCGAGCTCGTCGACGAGGGCGACCTCGGGCCGGCGGGCCAGGACGGCGTCGAGGTCGAGCTCGGTGAAGGCCGCGCCCCGGTAGGTCATGTCCCGGCGCGGGACGGTCTCCAGGCCCTCGAGCATCGCCTCGGTGGCGGGGCGGTCGTGGGTCTCCACGAACCCGACGACCACGTCGGTGCCGCGTTCGCGGCGGCGCCGCCCCTCCTCCAGCATCTTGTAGGTCTTGCCAACGCCGGGCGCCGCGCCCAGGTACACCCGCAGCGTCCCGCGCGCCGTCATGTCAGCTCCGATCCAGGGCGAGGTTCAGCTCGAGCACGTTGACCGCCGGTTCCCCGATGAACCCGAGCGTACGGCCTCCGGTGTGCTCGTCCACCAGCCTGCGCACGTCGGCCTCGGACCGGTTGCGCGCCTGGGCGACCCGCGGCACCTGGAGGTTCGCGTAGGCGACGCTGATGTGCGGGTCGAGGCCGCTGCCGCTGGCCGTGACCGCGTCGGCCGGCACCGCCGGGTGATCGGGCGCGTCGCCGCGGATCGCGACCAGCGCGCCGCCGGGCTCGCCGGTGGCGCACTCGACCGCGCGGCCCTGGTACGACGCCACGAAGGGAACCGCGGGACAGGCCTGGTAGGCGCTGACGACCCGGTCCGGGGACACCGCCAGCACCGCGGCGTGGCCGTCGGGGGCGCAGTAGGGCCGAGCGCCGTCGACGCGCTCGAGCTCCCCCACCGCCTTGCTGCGCTCGCAGACAAGGTTCAGCAGCTTGAGGTTCTCGGGGCCGAGGTTGCTGGCGCCGGTCGAGGTCGGGTCGTAGCCGTCGCCGGCCGCCGAAGGGCGCGACTGGAAGTACTGCCGCAGCGGTTGTCCCTGACCGTCCACGAAGGACTGTCCGATGAGGTCACGGTGGTCGCGGTTCAGGCCCGGCAGGCGGGCGGCGGCGACCATGAGCAGCGGGTAGGCCAGGCCGAGCACGACGGTCAGCAGGACCAGGGCACGCAGGGCGGCGAGGTGCTGGGCGAGCCAGGCTGGGAGGCGCATGTCAGATCCCGGGGATGGTCATGACGACGAGGTCGATGAGCTTGATGCCGATGAACGGCACGATCACCCCGCCGGCGCCGTAGACGAGCAGGTTGCGGCGGAGCATGGCGGCGGCGGAGCCGGGCCGGTACCGCACGCCGCGCAGGGCGAGGGGGATCAGCGCGATGATGACCAGGGCGTTGAAGATGACCGCGGACAGGATCGCCGAGGTCGGCGAGTGCAGCCGCATGATGTTGAGCCGGTCCAGGCCCGGGTACACGGCCGCGAACATCGCCGGGATGATCGCGAAGTACTTGGCGATGTCGTTGGCGATGGAGAACGTGGTCAGCGCGCCGCGGGTGATGAGCAGCTGCTTGCCGATCCCGACGATCTCGATGAGCTTCGTCGGGTCGGAGTCGAGGTCGACCATGTTGCCGGCCTCTTTCGCGGCCGACGTGCCGGTGTTCATGGCCACGCCG
>NZ_JBEZDS010000046.1:0-138 GCF_040648435.1 Dactylosporangium sp. NPDC049140
TGCCGTGTCGGCCGTGTGCCGTGCGCTGCGCGTCGTGCCGTGCGATGCCGTGTCGGCCGTGTGCCGTGCGCTGCGCGTCGTGCCGTGCGATGCCGTGTCGGCCGTGTGCCGTGCGCTGCGCGTCGTGCCGTGCGATGC
>NZ_JBEZDS010000046.1:234-70655 GCF_040648435.1 Dactylosporangium sp. NPDC049140
CTGCCGGGTCGGCCGTGTGCCGTGCGCTGCGCGTCGTGCCGTGCGATGCCGGGTCGGCCGTGTGCCGTGCGCTGCGCGTCGTGCCGTGCGATGCCGGGTCGGCCGTGTGCCGTGCGCTGCGCGTCGTGCCGTGCGATGCCGTGTGCTTCGTGTCGGGCCTCGGTGGCCGGGCTGTGCGGTGCGGTGTGTGCGACATGTCGGATTTTTCGCCCGGCAGGGGATTAGCGAGTGCTGCGCGGCCGGGGTGTGCGGTCGTTCAGGCGAACTGCGTCAGCGACAGGTTGTTGCCGTCCGGGTCCGGGAACCACGCGATCAGGTCGCCGCCTGGTGTGGTCCACACGCCGTCCGGGTCCTGGGGTATGGCCTCGTACCGTGTGAACGCCACCCCCGCCGCGACCAGCCCCGCGACGGTGGTCCGCAGGTCCGGCACCGCCCAGCCCAGCACCGTGAACGGCTGCGCACGCAGTTCCTCCACCTTCGTCACACGCAGCATCGCCGGGCCCGCGCGGAACACGCACGCGAACGGGGTCTGCTCGGTCAGCTCCAGGCCCAGCACCCCGGCGTAGAAGGCGTGCGACCGGTCGAGGTCGGTGGACGGGACGAACGCGATGGCGGCGGCGTCGGTCAGCATGGCGCCCATCGTCTCATGCGTTTTTGACAATGATTGTCATCGCCAGGGAGACTTGCCGGCATGTACCTGCGGGCGGCGGCACTGGCGGCGGCCGTGCTCGCGCTCGCCGGCTGTGCGGTGCACCAACCGGCCGACGACGGGCGGGTGCACGTCGTGGCCGGGTTCTATCCGCTGCAGTTCGTGGCCGAGGAGATCGGCGGCGACCGCGTCGGCGTGCAGAACCTGACCCGGGCCGGCGCCGAGCCGCACGACCTGGAGCTGCAGCCCAGCCAGCTGGCCGCGCTCGAGGACGCCGACCTCGTGCTGTACCTGCGCGGCTTCCAGCCCGCCGTCGACGAGGGCGCCGGCCTGCAGGAGAAGGCGAAGACGTTCGACGTGTCGGCGATCGCATCCCTGCGCAACGCCGACCCGCACGTGTGGCTCGACCCGGTGCGGCTGGCCGCGATCGCCGACGGCGTCGCCAAGCGCATCGCCGCGGCCGACCCCGCCCACGCCGGCGAGTTCACCGCGCGCGCCGCCGACCTCGAGCGGCGGCTGGGGGAGCTTGACGGGGAGTACCGCCAAGGGCTGGCGCATTGCGTCCGGCACGACGTGGTCACCAGCCATGAGGCCTTCGGCTATCTCACCGCGCGCTACGGGCTGACCCAGGTCCCGGTCACCGGGTTGAACCCGGACGAGGAGCCCGGCCCGCAGCGCGTGCGCGACGTGGCCCGCGTCGCCCGGGAGCGCGGCGTCACCACGATCTTCTTCGAGTCGCTGGTCAGCCCGAAGCTGTCGGAGACCGTGGCCCGCGAGATCGGCGCGAAGGCCGCCGTGCTCGACCCGATCGAGGGCGTCGAGACCGGGGAGACGTACTTCACCGCCATGCGCACCAACCTCGCGACCCTCCGTGACGCGCTGGGCTGCGGTTAACCTGGGTTCGGTGCGACGCGCCCTGGCAACGACGGTCACGGTACTGCTCCTCGCCGGTTGTACACCCGGCGCGGTGCGGTCCCAGGGGCAGCCGCTGACCGGGGCGAGCACGATCGTCGAGGACCGCGGCAACCGCGACGGCACCTCGGCCCCGGTGGCCGATCCGCTCTACCCGGCCTACGGCAACCCCGCGCTCGACGTGCTGCACTACGACCTGGCCCTGACCTGGGCGCCGCAACCGCGCACCCTCACCGGCACCGCCACCATCCGCGTCCGGGCCGTGAGCGCCGTGCCGTCTTTGCGGCTCGACTTCTCCAGCGCGTACACCCTGGGCAATATCAGCGTCGACGGAGCCCCGGCCTCCGGGCGGGTCGCGGACGGCGACCTCGTCGTCGACAAGGCGCTGCCGGCGGGGGCGGTGGCGACCCTCGCCGTCCGGTACAGCGGCACTCCGGCCACCGTCCCGATGCCCTCCCACCGCGGCGACGTGGAGCCGCTCGGCCTCACCGTCACCGCGGACGGCGGCCTGTGGACGATGCAGGAGCCGTACGGGGCGAGCACCTGGTACCCGGCGAACGACCAGCCGTCGGACAAGGCGCTGTACGACATCTCGGTGACGGTGCCGGCGGGCTGGTCGGCGGTCGCGAGCGGCACGCCCGGCCCCAGCGGCGACGGCACCTTCCGCTACACGTCCACCGCGCCGGTCGCCTCGTACCTGACCACCCTGGCGGTCGGGCAGTACACGAAGACCGTCGTCACGGGCCCGCACAACCTCCCGATCACGCTGTGGACCCGCCCCTCCGACGACGCCACCCGGCTCGATGCGTTGCGCCGGATGCCGGTGTACGTCCAGTGGCTGGAGGACCGCTTCGGCCCCTACCCGTTCCCCTCCACCGGCGTCGTGCTCGTCCCGTCGCAGTCGGCGATGGAGACGCAGCAGATGCTGACCGTCGGCGGCGACGTGGTCAAGGACCCCGCGGGCGCGGCCGGCGTGCTGGTCCACGAGCTCGCGCACCAGTGGTTCGGCGACGCGGTCGGCCCGGCGACCTGGCAGGACGTGTGGCTGAACGAGGGCTGGGCCAGTTACACCGAGCAGTTGTACCGTGCCCAGTCCGACCCCGCCGCGATGGCCCGCTGGGAGCAGGCGGCCCGCAACGCCGACACCGACCTGCGCCGCCGCCTCGGTCCGCCGGGGAGCCCGCGCGCGGACAGCTTCGCGGAGAACAACGTGTACGTGTGCCCGGCCCTGATGCTGCGCCAGCTGCACAAGGCCCTGGGCGACGCGCGCTTCTTCGCGCTGGGCCGCGCCTGGGCCGCGTCCAACGCCGGCACCGCCCGCACGCGCGCCGACTTCATCGCGTTCGTGAACAAGCAGACGGGCCGCGATTTCACGGGCCTCATCAACGCCTGGCTGGACTCTCCGACCACGCCGGCCTAGAAGTACATTGCCGCTGGTCGAGCCTACTGACTGTCGCTGGCTGCGGCGGCGCCGAGCTCGACATCCGCTGGAGCCACCGGCTTGCTGATCGGACGAGCTGTTGGAATGTTTGTGTCGCCGTTATGAGGAAACTGTTCGGCCCTGGCGCCGCCATAGAAGGCGCAAGCCTGAGGTGGCCGTGGGTGGAACTTCCGTTTGGTTGCCAACAGAGGCCAACAACCCTAGAAGAAGGTGACGTGCGTGGCGAAGTACCTGTTTCAAAGCACCTACACCACCGACGGCGTTCGTGGCCTCCTCGACGAAGGCGGCAGCGGCCGCGTTACGCAGACCGAGAACTTGATCACCCGTCTCGGAGGCCGGCTGGAGTCGTTCTACTTTGCCTTCGGTGGTGCGGACGTACACATCATCGCGGATCTGCCCGACAACGCGACGGCCGCCGCCGTCAGCTTTGCCGCCACCGCCTCCGGCGCAGTCAGGACGAAGACGGTTGTACTACTAACGTCAGAAGAGATTGATCGAGCCGCCCAGCAAAAGGTCGGTTACCGACCACCCGGTGTCCAGTAGGGCAGAATCCACGGCCGCGGCTAGTGCGCGCGTTCCCGGGTCCGGATCGCGCGACCGACCATCCAGGGCGTCACCGGCCGCCCCAGGCGCCCGGTCAGCGTGCCGGCCGCCCGTTCGAGGACGGCGCGGCCCTCGTCCGGTGTCGCCGGTACGCCGTGGCGCGCGAGCCACCGCAGGATCAGCCGGTCGGGCTCGCCCGCCGTGTCGTCGCCGCAGTGCATCCACAGGCAACCGCGCCGGATGCCGAGCCGCCCCTCGCCGGGCACCGCGGCCAGGGCCAGGTTCACGGCCTCCCAGCGTTCCCGGTCGGCTCGGAGCCCCGCGACGGCGTGGAGGTCCGGCACGTCGTGCGCGTCGAGAATGCCCGCGTACCGCAGCGCCGCGTCGGCCTTGCTGATGCCGCCGGTCGTGGACGTCCGCTCGCCGTTCGTGTCGGACCGCAGCGCCATCGCGTCGGGGTAGCGCGCCCGGAACGCGGCCAGGGGCAACGGATCGGCGGGCAGCGGCTCGCCGGCGCCGACGAGCGGCCGCGGGTCGCCGTTGCGGGCCGCGACCCGACCGACGAGGGGGAGCACCACCTGGTCGTACCGCGCGGAGATGGACCACACCGCGTCGACGACGCAGTAGGAAATACTCGCCCACCGCGGCCCGCGCGGCTCGAGCGCCATCCCGGCGAGGGCCTCCACGACCAGATCGAACCCCATGACGCGCACGATGCCGGATCGCCAACCGGAACGGCATCGACGGACAGCGGGCCGGATCTGGCTGAACTCCTAGCTCGCTGCGCTCGCGGTGGGGGAGCTTCGCTCCACCCACGCCCCCTCAAGATCTGCGCCACGTCGCCCGGCACCGCGCCGGCTGCTCGTTGTTCAAGCGCGCCGCTTGGACGGTGAGCTGCCGGCCACCTTGCCGAGGCTGACGCGTGCCCTCGGCCCGCGCAATTCAACCGCGGCAGAAGAGTTTGCGGTTCGCCGAAGTCCGGCTCAGGGCCGAGCGGCGCTTTCGGGTCGGGTTTATCGCGAAACCGCGCGGATGAGCGCCGTCAGGATGGAGACGAAGCCCTTGATGATGGCGATCGTCAGGCTGAACATGCCCGAAATGAGTGAGACGACGATGCCCACCGCAACCTCCATGCCCGTCGGTGGCCGGCGCCGCCGAACTGTAAAGGCATCGTTCCGGCGGGCGATGTGGATGGCCATCGCCCGAAGCGATCGCTGTGCGCGCCGCGGGGCGGACTCATTCCGGCAATGAGGTCCGGCACAGCCGGACAGCAGGGTCAGGCTGAGCCGTCGAGGATTTCGGCGATGTGCAGCATGCGCGGGTCGGCCGTCAGGGACTCCAGGCTCAGCGGCAGCGGGATGCGCCAGTTCGGGTACTGCCCCATGGTCCCCGGCAGGTTGGGCTGGCGCGGCTCGCCCAGGACGTCGTACGGGGACGCGAGCAGGATTCGGCACGGGGTTCGGGTCAGCAGGCGGTGCATGGCCACCACGATCTCGGCGTCCGTGCTGTCCGGGGTGGCCAGGCCCTCGGCCGTGAGCAGGTCGAGCAGGGCCGTGCGGTCCTTCTCGGCCGCGGCCCGCTCCTCGGCCACCGGGCGGGTCAGCACGCCCGCCTCGGCGCGGGCGGTCACGTGCTCGCCGGTGAGGAAGCCCGTCGCGGTCGGGAGGTCGTGGGTCGAGATGCTCGCCATGGCGTTCGCGGGCCATCGGGCCGGCGGGATGAAGCGGCCGTCGTCGTCGCGGGTGAACCACAGGACGGCCGAGCCCAGGATGTTGCGGGCCTGCAGGGTCTCGGTCACGACCGGCTCCACGGTGCCCAGGTCCTCGCCGACGACCACGGCGCCGGCGCGCACGGCCTCCTCGATCAGCACGCCCAGCATCGCCGAGGCGTCGTAGTGCACGTAGGCGCCGCCGGCCGCGCCGTGGCCCGGCGGGATCCACCACAGCCGCCACAGGCCCGCCACGTGGTCGACGCGCAGGCCGCCGGCGTGGGCGAAGATGCCGCGCAGCAGGTCCCGGTACGCCTCGTAGCCCGTCGCGGCCAGCCGGTCGGGGCGCCACGTCGCCAGGCCCCAGTCCTGGCCCTGCTGGTTGAACGCGTCCGGCGGGGCGCCGACCTTCGCGTCCTGGGCGATCACGTCCTGCAGGGTCCACGCGTCGGCGCCGCCCGGGTCGATGCCCACGGCCAGGTCGTGCACGATCCCGACCGCCATCGTGGCGGCAGCCGCGTTCGCCGTGGCCAGCTGCTCGGCGCAGCGGCGCTGGAGCCACACGTGGAAGGCGGCGCGGGCCGGGTCGGCGGCGGCGTACGCGGCCGGCCCGGGGCGGCGCAGCTCCTCCGGCCAGGCGCGCCAGTCGACGCCGTGGGCCTCGGCGAGCGCGGTATAGGTGGCGAAGTCGCGCAGCGCGGGCGCAATATCCGAAATACCCGAATCATCAGAAATATCGGAAAAGAGGAGCTCCAGCGCCGCCCGCTTCGCGCGCCACACGGCGTCGTAGTCGATCAGGTCGGCCGCCGGCGGGCGGAGGGCGTCGACCCGGGCGCGAAGGGCGGGAGCGGCGGCCTTGTACTCGGGCAGGTCGGCGATCCGCAGATAGATCGCGTTCACGAAGCGCCGCGACGACGGCGAGTACGGCGACGACTGCATCGGGTCGACCGGCGCCACCGCGTGCAGCGGGTTGACCAGCACCGCACCCGCGCCGGTGAGCGCCGCCCAGCGCGAGAACGCCGCCAGGTCCGCGAAGTCGCCGACGCCCCAGGACGCGGCCGAGCGCAGGCCGTACAGCTGGATCATCCAACCCCAGGTGCGGGGCACCTCGGGGAGCACGACCGGCGCGGTGGCCGGGGTGACGCCCGCGGTCCGCGGCTCGAGCAGCGCCATGACGGCCCGCACGACGTCGGGTTCGATGTCGACGCGCCGGTGGCCGGCGGTCTCGTACCAGGTGGCGACGCCCCGGGCGGCGGCCTCGGCATTCAGGGACTCATCTGGCGAAAGCGGCACGCCGCCAGTCTTACCCCAACGGCGCGGTCACGAAGCGGGCGACACGGAAACCGCCGGGACCCGGTCGCGCAGCACGAGGCTCGGTACCGACTCCGCGCCCACCAGCTGCAGCGCCTGGCGCACGGCGCGGCCGCAGCGCACGACGGTGTGGCGGTGCGGGCGGGACGCGGCGAAGCGGACGATGTGCCCGGCCCCGGCCGCGTCGACGAAGTCGAGGTCGCTCGCGTCGAGCATGACCACCGAGTCGGCCCCGGCCACGAGCTCGAGGATGGAGGGCAGCGACTCGGCGTTGGAGGCGTCGAGCTCGCCGGTGAGCCGCAGGTGGGCCCCCCAGCCGCCGAGGGTGAACGCGAGCAGCGGGCCCGGGTGGACGGCGCCGATGCGGGCCAGCAGCTCCTTGCCGAAGCGGCGGCGGTCGTAGAGGCACAGGCCGGTGACGCGCGGGTCGCCGAAGAAGCGGTTCACCTCGTGCTCGTACGCGAACAGGTCGGTCGGCGTCCACGCGGGCCGGTCGGTCCAGGTCATCTGGCCGGCGACGGCGACCGCCGGCCAGCCGCCGCCGAGGGTGTCGTCGGCGAGGCGGGTGAGCAGGTCGAGCATGTCCGCCACGCCGAAGATCGGGCCACCGAAGGCGTCCAGCGGGGCACCGGTCTGACCGGTGTCGAAGCGGACCGTCGTGAACTGCCCGGGCGCGGCCCCGGTCACGCCCTTGGCCACCGCCCGGGCCAGGTCGCCCGATTCGGTGTCCAGGAAGACCACCACGCGGTGACCTGCGGTGACCGCCCGTTGCGCGAAGTCCGTCAGCAGCCCGCGAATCTCGTCGTCACTTGAGTAAGCGAGCGTGACGTGCTTGCCGAACAACGCCGCCCCAAGCTCCCGCACGGGCTACACATTACGACGTGAACAACCGTGCCGTGAATGCCGCGGGCGTGAATACCGAACCTGCTCTACTCAACCGCTCGGCGTGTGGTTACTCAAGGAAAGCGAATCATCTCCTACAACTTATAGGCGCGGCGCGTCGTCGGCCTTGTCGTCGGCGAGCGCGGCCGGGCCCAGGATGAGCGGGTCGGGCGCGGCGACGATCTCGCTGTCCTTGTTGTCGTACTGGAAGCGGCTCAGCACGTGCCGCATCGCCTCGAGCCGGGCCCGCTTCTTGTCGTTGCTCTTGACGACGGTCCACGGCGCGTCGGCGGTGTCGGTGTAGAAGAACATCGCCTCCTTCGCCTCGGTGTAGTCGTCCCATTTGTCCAGCGAGGCGAGATCCATCGGCGACAGTTTCCATTGCCGCACCGGGTCCACCTGGCGAATCAGAAATCGGGTGCGCTGCTCGTTGCGCGACACCGAGAACCAGAATTTGACCAGCTTGATGCCGGAGCGCACCAGCATCCGCTCGAGCTCGGGGGCCTGGCGCATGAACTCGAGGTACTCGGCCCGGTTGCAGAAGCCCATGACCCGCTCGACGCCGGCCCGGTTATACCAGGACCGGTCGAACAGGACGATCTCCCCCTGGGCCGGCAGGTACTGGATATAACGCTGGAAGTACCACTGCGTGAGCTCGCGCTCGCTGGGCTTCTCCAGCGCGACCACCCGGGCGCCGCGTGGGTTGAGATGCTCCATGAACCGCTTGATCGTGCCGCCCTTGCCGGCCGCGTCGCGCCCCTCGAAGAGGATCACGAGCCGGTCGCCGGTGTCCTTGATCGAGTTCTGCAGCTTGAGCAGCTCGATCTGCAGCAGGCGCTTGACTCGGTCGTACTCCGCCCTCGTCAAGCGCTCGTCATAGGGGTAGTCCTCCCGCCACGTGTCGACCGGCTGGCCGTCCTTGCGCAGCAGCACCGGGTCGTCATCGTCGTCGTCCTCGACCAGGTAGTCGTCGAGCGAGAGTTCCGTCATACTTTCGATCTACCCCACGCTCCGGCGTTTCACCACTGCCGGGGCTTGAACACCGCGTTACAAGATCACTGGTACCCGCGGATCTCCTTGAACGCCGCGGGCAGCGAACCGGTGCGCGCGTCGAAGGTGCGGCCCCCGGTCAGGTCGGCGATCTGCTGCATCTCGGCGACGTTGCCCTCGCCGAAGAGGATCGTGAACACCGGTACCTTCGCCAGCTGCGGCACCCGCGACTTGAACGCGTCCAGGCGCGCCCCGGCGGTGACCTCGCCGTCGGTGAGCAGGACGATCGACGTGAACCGGTCGGGGTCCTCCTTGGCCAGGGCGGCGGCCTGGTCGTAGGCGGTGAACAGGGCGTCGTAGATCGCGGTGTCCCCGGAGACCTTCAGCCCGCCGACGTACCCGCGGATCTGGTCGAGGGTCGGCTGGAAGTTGTCCTCGGGCACGTCGAACCGGCTCACCTGGCCCGGCTTGCTGCTGAACGGGATCATCAGCACCTGCTCGCGGCCGTTGAACCGGCTGAACTGCCCGGAGAGGCTGGTGTCGGCGCCGGTGAGGCCGATGAGGGCGTTCTTGAGGCCCTCGATCCGCTCGCCCTTCATCGACCCGGACAGGTCCAGCACGTAGATCGTGCGGGCCGGCTTGCGCAGGTCGTCGCCGAACGCCCCGATGAGCGCGTTGGCCGCCTCGAGCATGCCCGGGAACGGCAGCTCCGGCAGGCTCCCGCCGCCCTTGGGCCCGAACTCGGCGCCGAGCGCCAGGTTGGGCACCGCGGGCCGCCGCCACGTGCGCTCCATGATCTGCTGCTGCACGCTCGGGCGGCGCAGGTAGTCGGCGATCGCCGCGTAGTTGGTCTTCGTCTGCTCCGGCACCCCGGCGAGCAGGGTCAGCGGGTAGTCGGCGGTGACGACGCCGTCGGACGGGTACACCACCGAAAGCTTCTCGGGCAGTTTGCCTGACGCGTTGAGCGACAGGATCACCGACTCGTAGTTGACGAGCCCGTCGACGGCGTGGTCGTTCTTCGCCACGGCGTTCTTGGTGAAGGCGTCGGCCAGCCAGCCCGATGAGCCCGCGGTCAGGTTCTGCCCGGCGAAGAACGCCCGCAGCCGCGGGGTCAGCGGGGCGATCTGCTCGGCGCTGAGCGCGGCACCCGTGCCGGAGAGCGCCGCGGCGACCCCGACGAGCGCGGAGAAGCCCGAGTTCGAGCTGGCCGGGTTGGTCATGCCGTAGGTGAACTTGTGCTCGCCGGCCGCGACCGCGATCTCCGACCACGTCGGGCGGTGCTGGTCCCAGCCGAGCTGCTTGGCCACGGTCTCGCGCAGGCCCAGCACGACCGGGGAGGTCGCGACCTTGGTGGCGGTGCCGATCTTGTCCCCGGCGCCCGGGTGCAGCTGGAGGTACCGGTTGCTGGCGAACCAGATCGCGTCGTAGCTCTTGGCGGCGTTGCCCGACACCACGTTCTCGACGCCGTCGAGGGTGCCGGTGGCCTGGAGCTTGACCTCGACCCCGGTGGCCTGCCGGGCCTGGTCGAGGATCGGCTGGAGGTCGGCGAGCTCGCTGCCGGCGAGCACGCGCAGGGTGCCGGAGCCCTTGAGGAACGCGCCCTCGCTCGCGGCGGGCTCGGCCCCCTTCGGCTTCTCGGTGCAGGCGCCCAGCAGGAGAGCCGCCGCGAGTAACGCGACGCCGAGCCGCCGCATGCCGCCGCTTCCGCTTCGCTCCGTACCGCTCACGCCATCTTCTCCTCAAGCCTCGCCAGAAAATCGTGCTGGGCGTCGTAGTCGGGTTCGGGCACGGCGCCGGCGATGGAGTCCGGGAGTGCGGCGTCGCCGGGGCGCACCTTCGCGAAGACCGGCGCGGTAAGCGTGCTGTCCGCGGTGCGGAACCCGTGCTTGGCCGCCAGGCGCTGCAGGTCGGGGTCGCTCGCGAGGAGCTTGGCCACCGTCGCGCCGGCGTCGCTCAGCGGCACGATCGTGTGCTCGCACATGAGGGTCGGGGTGGGGTACAGCACCGTCTGCCCGTTGCTCAGGCCCTGGTTGACCGCGTGGTCGACGAACTGGGCCTCGTAGATGAGCACCATCGGCGCGAAGTTCGTGCCGCGGCCCAGGTAGCTCTCGAACGGCTCCTCGCTCGTGGTGTCCACGGCGCCCTGGTCGGTGAAGAGCTTGGCCACGGCGCCCAGGTCGCCGCCGGTGACCTGGTTGACCAGCGCGGCGAACATCGCCGCGGAGTTGGAGTCGGCCGGCCGGGTCGTGGCCACGAGCACGTTCTGCGCGACCGGCCGCGTCGTGTTGCCGGGGATGTCGGTCCACTTGAGGTTGCGGCGGTTGGCGTCGACAAGCGCCTTGAGGTCGAGCCGCCAGACCCGCGCGCTGTCGCGCTCGGCGAGGTGGGCGCTGTTGAGCAGGTCCACGATCGGCTGGAAGGTCGCGACGGCCAGCGGCGAGGAGAACACCGCGACGTTGTCGCCCTTCGGCGCGCTGTGCCGGCGGACCTCCTCGGCGGCGGCCTTGCTGCTGGGGAAGGCGAAGTCGTACCCGGCGGTGCGCGTGGGCATCTGCCGGGACCCGGCCGCGTCGGCCCGCACCGCCCACCCGTGCCGGGCCAGGGCGGCCTTGACGTCGGGGTCGGCGAAGTACGGCAGCTTCTCGGAGCCGACGATGGCCGTGAGCTGCTTGACGCCGCCCGCCCCGGCCCCGCCCCCGCGGCCGAGCAGGTGCCCGGCGACGGCGCCGATGACGACCAGCACGAGCACCAGGACGATCAGGGGTCCGGTCCGCTTCACGGCCCCGATTGTGCCCCATCGGTACAAACCCCGGCCGTCAATGTCCAGTTCAAATGACGTTCATGTCGTCCACAGTGGAGGATTATGCGCCGGCCCGGGCGGCCCGGCCGGCCGGTCTGACCTGTTTCCGACGGAACCGGAGCATTCGTGTCGATGTCGTCACCCTGCGTCGCGCACTGCGGTTGATCTGCGCAGAATGCACCATCCGAACGGCCGAGGCTCGCCTCCGACCGGCTGAGCAGGGGCCGGAATCCGCTCCCCTCGATGTCATACTTGCCCGCGGCCAGGGGGAGGGTGGCGAAAATGGGTAGGCATAAGGCGGGTACGCGCTCGCTCGGCGCGGTCATGCGCGGGCTCGTGCTGCTGCTCGCCGTCGGGCTCGTCGCCGGCGCGGGCTGGTACGCCCTTCGCGGGCGGCCCACCGGCGACGACGGCACCGGCTGCCCCACCACGCTGCGGGTGGTGACCGCCTCCTCGTTCTCCACCGTGGTCTCCGCCGCCGGCCGCGTGCTGCGCTCCGGCCAGGACTGCGTCCTGCTCGACATCACCGCCGCCGACGGCCGCCCCGCGGGCGGGCAGCTCGCGCAGGTCAACGCCGACGTGTGGATCCCCGACGACGCCTCCTGGGCCACCGTCGCGCCGCCGGGCCTGCTCGTGCCCACCGACAAGGACAAGGGCGGCGCCGTACAGCAGGAGACGAGCGCCGGGGCCACGATCGCGACCACCCCGATCCTCATGGTCACCGACCAGGCCACCGCGGACAAGATCAAGGGCGCGGGCGGCGGCTGGCTGGCCCTGGCCGGGCTGCTCGACGGCAAGAGCAGCGGCGTGCGGCTCGTCGTCCGCGACCCGTCGCTGTCCGGCGACGGCCTGGTCGCGGCCGGGGCCGTGGGCGAGGCGGTCTGGCTCAAGGACGGCATGGACGCCTCCTCGCTCGCGCTGAACACCACGCGGGCGGTGACCCGCACCGTCAACCACGACCTGGCCGCGACCCCGAACGAGGTGGGCGAGGTCGGGCTGGTTCCGGAGTACGCGCTGTTGCCGATCATGAACTTGGCGCCGAACCGCGTCTATCTCAGCGGGGCGGACCATACGGCGATCATGCGGTACACCTGGCTGCCCACCGCCGCGGCGGCCCGGGACCCGCAGCGGGCCGCGGCCCTCAAGCGCCTCCTCGCGAGCTTCGAGACCACCGAGGTCCGCCAGGCCATCTCCGCCGCGGGCCTGCGCGGCCCGGGCCAGGTCCGCCCGCCGTTCGAGGGCGGCTCCGCCCTGCCCGAGCCGACCGCGCCGCCGTTCGACGTGCTCGCGGCCCACCACGTGCAGCACGTCTTCGCCACGTGGGACCCCGAGGACCGGCGCAGCAACCTGCTCATCGCCGTGGACATAGCCGGCCCCGGCACCGGCGCGGGCTCCAGCCCCGCCGTGATCGGCAGCGCCGCGCCCGGCGGCCGACAAGCCCCGATCGACGTGCTCAAGTCCGGCTGCCGCGTGGTCGGCGACCTCATGCCGGTCGGCTCCAACCTGGGCCTGTGGGAGATCAGCCCCGGCCAGCCCGGCGGGTACCGCAAGCTGCTGCCGTCGGACCGCCTCGACGACACCTCGAGGGCCGCGTTCGCCCGCTCGGTGAGCACCCTGACGACGCACAAGGCCGGCGCGGGCCTGCTGGACACGGTCGTCGCCGCGTACCAGTCGGTGCGCGACGACTGGCACGACGACATGTTCAACCAGGTCTTCATCCTGACCGACGACGCGAACAAGGACAGCACGAACGCCCAGGCCGTGGCCGCGATGGTGCAGAAGCTCACGGAGCTGCAGGACAAGGAGCGCCCGGTCACGATCAGCGTGGTGGTCCTGGGCAAGAAGGACGCGGCGGACCGCTTGAAGGCGGCCCTGCAGCCGCTGGGCGCGTACGTCGACTACGCCCAGACGGTCGACGACGTGCAGGCCGCCTTCATCCACGTCATGGCGGGCGGCCTGCACGAGTAGCACCGTCAGCCGCTCGACCGGCCCCGCAGAAACCCGATCATCGCCAGCAGGAGCAGCTCCGTGCCGCCCACCATGCCGGCCCCGGACACCACTGCGGTCGGTGCCGCGGTGCCTCCGAGCCAGACCAGCGTTCCGCCGGCCGCGCCGAGCAGCACGCTCGCCAGCAAGGTGATCGCCAGCCACACCGCTCGATCCGAACGTCCCACCGTCACCACGTCCCATCTGCCGAACCGATGGAATTCACCGGCCAGGGGTGATGCAATCCGAACATCCGTCCTCCCGCCACGCGCTGGACGAGGCTGGACGGCTGGACGCCGAGGGGGATGATGACGAGCGCCTCCGACCCGGACGCGGTGACGAGCTGGGACGGCCTGCGCCGGGGCATCGCCGCTCTGCGCGCCGCGAGCGGCCACTCGTACCAGCGGATCGCGGCGGTCGCGGTCCGCTCCGGCCATTCGATAAGCAAGAGCGGCGTGGCCAACCTGTGCACCGGCGACGGGCGGCCGACCCGGGAGTCGCTGGCCGCCTTCCTGCACGGGTGCGGCGTCCCGGCGGAGTCGCGCGCGTCGTGGCTGCGCGCGTGGGACCGGCTGAGCCTGCCGCCGCCGGCCGACACCCCGTCGATGTCGGAGATCCTGAGACGCTGGACGCTGCAGGGCACGAACGCCCGCGACCACTTCGAGCGCCGGTCCCGGGGGCTGCTGAGCTACAGCCGCGGCGGCGACCTGTTCCGCGGGCGGCGGCACGCGCTCGCCGCGGCCCGGGACTGGCTCACCGGGCCGCCGCCGGGCCGCCCGCTGGTGATCACCGGCCAGCCCGGGGCCGGCAAGTCGGCGCTGCTCGCCCGGGCCTGCCTGCACCTGGCCCGCGACACCGGGCAACGCGGGCTGTACTTCCACGCGCGCGGCGCGACCTATCCGGATCTCTTCGCCGCCCTGCGCACCGCGTGCGCCGCGGCGCCGGACAGCTCGCTCGACGGGCTCCTCGAGACGCTCGACCAGGCCGGCTCCGTCCTGGTCATCGCCGTCGACGCCCTCGACGAGGCGGCCGGGCGCGACGACCGCCGGCGCATCGCCGAGCTGCTCCGCGAGGCCGCGGTGCTGCCGACGAGCCGCATCGCCGTCGCCACCCGCCCGCTGGTCGCGCCGGACCGTTTCGCGCCGGGCTCCCTGTTCGCCCTGCTCGGCGTGCCGGGCGCGAAGAGCGCGGCGCTGATCGACCTCGACACCGACCGGTACTTCGAGCCGGCCGGCCTGCTCCTGTTCGCCGCGGCGATGCTGACGCAGGAGGGCGCCCGCCATCCCGGGCCGCCGGACGCGGCCTGGACGGCCTACCGGGCCGACCCGGCCCTGACCGGACGCCTGGCCCGGCTCATCGCGGCGCGCGCCCGCCGCAACTACCTGGTCGCGGCGATGGCGGCACTGTCGATCTCGGTGGCGTCCCGGGTCGTCGACCCGGCCGCCGCCGGGTTCAACATCACCGACGTGCCCTCGACGGTCGGCGAGGCGCTGAGCAAGTACCTCGACAACCTTCCGGAGCTGCACCGCCAGCAGATCCGCACGCTGCTGCGCGCCCTGGCGTACGCCCGGGGCGACGGCATCAACGACACGCTGTGGCTGCGGTTCAGCGCCGCACTCGGCCATCCGGCCACCGAGCTGGACCTGGCGCTGCTGCGCGACTCGGCCGCCGCCGACTACCTGCTGCACACCGTCCCCGAGCGGTCCGGGATGCTGACCCGGCTCTTCCACCAGGCCCTCAACGACGAGCTGCAGGCGGGCCGGGACGAGCGGGCCGACGAGCAGTCGGTGTTCGCGGCCCTGGTACCGCCGGACGGCTGGACCGCCGCCGGGGACTACCAGCTCCGCTACGCGGCCGACCACGCGGTCGCCGCCGGGCGTACCACGCAGCTGCTGACCGACCGCGACTACCTCGCGCACGCCGACCTGTCACGCCTGCTGGCCGTGCTGCCGGAGCCCGCGGACACGACCGACCTGGAGCGGATCGTCGTGCTGCGGGCCGGCGCCTTCCGGGTGGCCGGGCACCAGCCGTCGGCCCGGATGAAGCTGCTCGATCTCATGGCGGCGCACGTCGGGCTCCCGGACGTCCTGTCGGCGGATGCGCCGGGCGGCCACGGCGCGATGACGCCGCACTGGGCCCACGCGCTCACGATCAGCCTGCACTCGATCGACGCCGCGAACCGCGGGGTCACGGCGGTCGCGGTCGGCACCGTCCACGGAACCGACGTCATCGTGGCGGGCGGCACCGACGGGACGGTCCGGCTGTGGGACGCGTTCGCCGGACAGGTCATCCTTGCGACGCAGCCGGCCGATCCCGACGAGCCGGCGCGCCCGGCCGCGCTCGCGACGTGCACGACGGACAACGCGGACGTGCTCGTCGTCGCCACCGGCTACCAGATCCACGTGGTGGACGCGCTGACGGGCCGGGCCGGCCCCACCGCGCTGATCGGCCAGCCGAGCCAGATCACCGCCATCACGACGGGCGTCGCCGGGGACCGGCCGGTCGTGGCGGCCGGCGACGCCCACGGCCGGGTCCGCGTGCTGGACCTGCTGGACGGGGCCCTGCGGTACGAGTACCGCACCGGCACCGGCGCGGTCGAGGCCCTCGCGACCGACGGCGACCAGCTGCTGACGATGGCCGGCGACGGCGCCGTCACCGTGCGCGAGCTGGGGACGGGCCGCTGGCTGCGGGCGTTCCGGACCGGACAGCACGCCGCCCCGGCCGCGATCGCCGTCGGCCGGACCGGCGCGCAGACCCTGCTGGCCTACACCGGCCCGGACGGCGTCGTCGGCCTGCACGACGCGACGACCGGGCAGGCGCTCGACACGTACCGGATGCTCGGCCCGGGCCGGGCCCTGGCCTTCGGCCCGCAGCGGTTGTACGTCGCGGCCGGCACCACCGTCGCCGCCTTCCGCCTGTGAGCCGTCACCGCCGACGTTGACGCCCTTTGATACGAAGGGGCGGTGTTCGAGGAGCGCGCCGTCCTGGCACCGCCGCTCCCGTGACGCAGGAGGGGCCCCGCGGCACGCGGCCGGTCGAGCACCGGCAACGGGGGCGCGCCGCGGGCCACCCTTCCGGCGCCGGCCACGACGGCCGGGTGCGAGGATGTGCCGGTGGAACAGCCGGCTTGGTCCGAGATTTCGGCACGACGGGTTGCCGGATGTGGCGGCCGCGATGGTTCCGGGAGCGGGTCGTCTGGTCGTCGCGTTCGACGTGATGGGCGGGCAGTTCGTGTGGATGCCGGCCGAGCGGGGCGTGCGGCCGACGGTGCACTGGCGCGCCAGCTCGGCTTCCTCCAGTAGCCGGCAGGTCGCCGTCCAAGCGCCTGCTTGAACGGCGAACCGCCGGCGAGCGCGGCGAGCCTGGGAATCAGACCGATACGTCCCCGCAGAGGTGGACCTCTATGCCCAGCGCGGACAGCATCGCGGCCTTCGCGATGAGGGCCTTGTCGGCGGTTGCGGCGTCGGGGGCGTAGGCGACGTTGAGGTGGTTGGCCTTGTGCCGGGCCATGAACTGGTCGCGGGTGACGCCGTGCAGGACGGCGTGCATGATGGGCCACGCCGGGGTTGTCGCGTTGGAGCGGCGCTGCGACTCCTCCGCCGGCAGGGACACGGCCGATGCGCGGCCGAGGTCGGCGTGCAGGGTGCCGTGCTGGATGAAGACCCGGCTCCAGACGACTTCGCCGGGTTTGCAGATGCCTTTGATGGTCGAGCCGCCCAGCGGGAAGTACACGGGGTCCTGGCGCCAGCCCTCCGCCTCCGCGTAGCCCGTGGCGAAGTGGGACGCCGGGACCGAGCCGGAGATTTCCCAGACCCAGACGAAGTCGTCGCCGTAGGTTTCGCCCCAGCGGACGTCGTGAAGGGTCGTCGCCGGGTCCAGGCCCATCGCGGTCCAGATGCGGTTCGTGACCAGTGCGTCGACGGCGACGCCTTCGTCGGCTTCGTTGAAGTGGGGCAGTGGGGCGCCGTCCCACAAGACGCGGGTGCCGTCGCGGGTGGTGACCGGGGGGCGGGCGGCGTTGTTGAGGAGGCCTTCGGCGAGGTCGGAGGCGGGGCTGAGGTCTTTGAGGCCCTGCTGGTATTGGATGCCGATGGCGTCGAGGCCGTAGTCGTCGGCGATGCGCAGGGCGGCGATGTACATCTTGAGCTGCCACTGGACCTGTTCGCGGGTCAGGGCGGTGGTTTCGTCGGTGCCGAACCGGAAGGTCATGCCGTGGGCGGTGAGCCAGTCGAAGGCGGCGTCGGCCTCGGCGGTGGGGACGTGTTGCATTTCGGCCCAGAGGGCGCTCTGGGAAAGGCGTTCCTTGTAGATGCCGGTGGGGTTGAGGAGTTCGTCGTCGATGATGGCGTTGTACATGCCCATGCAGCCTTCGTCGAAGACGCCGATGATGGCCTTGTCCGCGAGGAGCTGCGCGGCGAGGGCCCGGCCGAGGTCGGTCTCCGGGGTGGGGGGCAGGGCGGGAAGGTCCCGGACGTGGGAGGTGTCGTGGGGGACGGTGCCGGTGGTGATCCAGGAGCGCAGGCCGGATGTGAACCAGCTGTCGGTGAAGTCGACGGACCAGAGGGTGGCGTAGTCGCGGCCCATTTTGGTCAGGCCGGCGTTGAGGCCGAGGAGGCCGACGAGGCCGGGCCAGTCCCCGGCGAAGTTCGCGACGGTGAGCAGCGGCCCGCGGTGGGTGCGTAGGCCGGCGAGGACGTGGTGACTGTACTGCCAGACGGCTTCGGCGACGACGAGCGGCGCGTCGGGCGGGATGGTTTTGAAGACTTCCAGGCCCATGCGCTGGCTGGAGATGAAGCCGTCGTGGGCGCGCCGGACGGTCCAGCCGAGTTCGGCGAAGGCGGCGGTGATGGCGGCCTCGACGGCGACCTGGGTGGGCCAGCCGGCCTGGTTGGCGGCGGGGCGCAGGTCGCCGCTGGCGATCAGGTAGACCGTGTCCGGCTCGGCCGCGGGCCGTTCGACCGCAGCGGGGAGGGTGTAGGAACTCATGGGGGTCCTCCGGGAGACGTCACGCGCGCTGCCGCTGACGGGCCGCGAGCGTATGGGCGATGGTGCGGGTGGCCGGGTAGAGGTCCCGGTAGAGCGCGTAGAGCTCGTCGTACCCGGCCCGCTCGGCCGGGTCCGGCTCGACGATCCCGGCGGGCGGGTTCCACCGGTCGATGTCGATCGGTGACGTCAGCGAGGCGGCCAGGACGGCGGCTCCGTACGACGCGCCCACCGTCACCCGCGGCACCACCTGGGCCAGGCCGGTGATGGACGAGACGATCCGGGTCCAGAGCCCGCCCCGGGTGCCGCCGCCGACCGCCACGACGCGCCGGACGTCCGCGCCGGCGTCGCGCAGGGCCTCGACGTTGTGCCGCACGCCGAGCGCGGTCGCCTCGAGGGCGGCGCGGTACAGGTCGCCGCGGGTGTGCGACAGCGTCAGGCCCGCGATCACGCCGCGGGCGTCCGGGTCCTGCAGCGGGGTGCGCTCGCCGGCGAGGTACGGCAGCATCAGCAGCCCCCGCGCGCCCGGCCCGGACGCCTCCGCCTCGGCCAGCAGCGCCGGGTAGTCCGCGCCGGTGAGCCCGGACAGCCAAGCGGTCACCGCGCCCGACGTGGCCATCCCGCCGGCGAGGCTGCGCGTGCCGGGGAGGGCGCCGACGGTACCCCACATGACCGGGCTGGTCAGCGGGCGGTCGACGGTCGCGATGAGGAACATCGTGGTGCCGTACATGAGCATGAGGTCGCCCGGGCGCTGGGCGCCGACGCTTACCGCCTCCGTCCAGGCGTCGATGGTCCCGGCGATCACCGGGGTGCCCGCGGGGATGCCGGCGACCGGGCGCGCGGTGGTGCCGGCCACGTCGCCGGGCCAGACGAGCGGCGGCAGCTCCAGGCCCGGGGCGATCAGCCCCGCCCAGGGGCGGTGCCAGGCCCGGGCGTGGGTGTCGAACAGCGGCGTGCACTGGCTGGCCGAGTGGAAGTCAAGAACATAGGAGCCGGTCAGCCGGTACACCAGGAAGGAAGCGGGCATGAAGAGCCGGCGGGCCCGGGCGGACACCGCGGGCTCGTGCGCGGCGATCCACGCCAGCTTCGGGCCGGCCGCCTGGGAGGACAACGCCGAGCCGCAGCGCTCCCGGATCGCGTCGGCGCCGCCCAGTCGCTCGGTCAGCGCCGCGATCTCGGCGGTGGCGCGGGTGTCGACGCCGTACAGCACCGCCGGGCGCAGCGGCGTGCCGTCCGCGCCGGTGAGCAGCACGCACGGGCCCATACCGCTGACCCCGACGGCGGCGACGGTCACGCCCGCGGTCAGCTCGCCGGCGAGGGACACGAACTCGTCCCACCAGACCTCGCCGTCCATCTCGACGTGGCCCGGATGCGGGCGGTCGACGGTGTGCTCGCGCACCGCCGTCCGCAGGACGGTCCCGTCGGCGTCGACGAGGACGCCCTTGCTGCTCGAGGTACCGATGTCGACACCGAGATACAAGGTCACGACTGCACCGGGCCGCTTTGACCGGTGGTGCGCAGCACCACCGTCTTCGCCGGGCCCGTGTCGCCGCCGATGCGCTCCAGCAGCAGCGTGGCCGCGGCCTCGCCCAGCTCGCGGGCCGGCACGTCCACGACCCGGATGCCGCGGCGGCCGAACGACGCGAACGGCAGGTCGCCGAAGACGGCCAGGCCGAAGCCGGGCGGGGCCAGCCCCGCGTCGTGCAGCGCGTCCAGGGCGCCCGCGGCCATGAGGTTGTTGGCCACGACCGCGGCGTCCGGCGGCTCCGGCAGGGCGAGCAGCTCGGCCATCGCGGCCCGGCCGCCGTCGACGCGGTAGTCGGCGTAGCGCAGCAGCTCCTCCAGGTAGCCGCCGCCGGCGTGGCGGGCCGCCGCCTGCCGCCAGCCCGCCATCCGCAGCTGGGCGGTCTCGACCGAGCTGGGGCCGGTGATGCACGCGACCCGGGTGAAGCCGGCCGCGAACAGCGACTCGGCCGCCGAGTGGCCCCCGGCCCGGTTGTCGACGGTGACCGCGTCGACGTCGGCGCGAGCCAGGCTGCGGTCGACGGCGACGACGGGCCGGCGGTGCGCGACCAGCCGGCTCACGTCGCTGGCGTCGTCGGCCGGGGCCAGGATCACCCCGGCCATGTGCTCGGCGAGCGCGATGCCGATGTACGTCGCCTCACGCTCCGGGTCCTCGTCGGTGTTGCACAGCACCACCGAGTAGCCGGCGGCCCGGGCGCGGTTCTCCACCCCGCGGGCCAGCGCGGTGAAGAACGGGTTCTCGATGTCGGGGATGATCAGGCCGATCACCGCCGAGTGCTGGCCGCGCAGCCGGCGGGCGGTGCGGTTCGGCGTGAAGTCGAGCTCGGCGGCGGCCGCCCGCACCAGCCGCTCGGACTCGGCGGAGACCCGGGCCCCGTTGAGCACCCGGCTGACGGTCGCGGGGGAGACGCCGGCCCGGGCCGCCACCTCGTAGATCGTCACCACGTGCGGAAGTCCTCGCGCAGCGAGCGGCGCAGCGCGGCCAGGCGGCGCTCGCGGGTGGCGACGCTGGCGGCGGCGTCCGGGTCGTAGACCTCGAACGCGTGCACCCCGCCCGGCACCAGCTCGAACACCGTCGGCACCCCGGCCTCGGCGAGCCGCCGCGCGTAGCCGGCGTCCTCGTCGCGGAACAGGTCGAGGGAGCCGGTGTCGACGTACGTGGGCGGCAGGCCGCGAAGGTCGGTCGCGCGGGCCGGGGCGGCATACGCGTCGGCGGGCGCCCCGCCGAGGTACGCGGCCCAGGCCAGGTCGGCGAGGCGCCGGTTCCACACCGGCGCGCCGGCGTTCTCCCGCGCGCTCGGGGTCTCGTGGCGGTCGTCGAGCATCGGGTAGTACAGGTGCGCGGCCGCGATCGCCGGGCCGCCCTCATCGCGGGCCAGCAGGCACAGCGCCGCCGCCAGCCCGCCGCCGGCGCTGCCCCCGGCCACCACGACCCGCTCGTAGCGCCCGGCGCACCAGGCCAGGGCCGTGCGGCAGTCGTGCACCGGGGCCGGGTGCGGGTGCTCGGGGGCGAGGCGGTAGTCCACCGCCACGACCGCGGCGCCGAGCGCGGCGGCCAGGTCGCAGCAGAAGGCGTCGTCGTACTCGGCGGCGCCGAGGAACATGCCGCCGCCGTGGATCCACAGGACGCAGGCGTCGCCCGTCCCGTGGACGCGCAGGCCCACCGGGCCGCCGACGACGGTGGGGGCGGCGGCGGGGGCGATCGGCACGCGCAGCCGGTCGTCGATGGCGCGTACCGCCGCCACCGAGAGCGGGCCGTCGGGCAGGTGTTCGGTGAGCGGGATCATCGGGCGGCCTGCAGCGCGTCGATCTCGGCCAGCAGGGCGGCGGTCTGGCGGGCCGCGATCGTCAGCAGCAGCGGGGCGGCGACGAGCGCGAGCACGCCCGCCGAGGCCGCGGCCGCGAAGGCGCCGATGACGGTCAGGCCGGTCAGCGTCAGCGCCCAGGCGGGGCGGTACGCGGCGAGGATGACCCCGCCGCGCAGCGCCGCCAGGCCGCGCTTGCCCCGAACCGCACCGTAGGCGAGCGCGTAGGGCCCGACGAGCAGGACGGCCGCGGCCGGCACGACGCCCCAGGGGGCGAGCAGCGCCAGGCCGGCGACCGAGAGGAGCAGCGCCAGGACCGGGTCGACCTTGAACAGCACCGTCAGCCGGGAGCCGTCGCCGGCGGTCAGCGCGGCGAGGCCGGTCAGCGCGAGGGTCACCGGCAGCGTCGCGGCGGCCGCGACCCAGCCGGGCGCGCCGGCGACCAGGGCGGCGCCGAGCGGCACCGCGCCGAGGCCGAGCAGCAGCCCGGCGCCCAGGTTGCGGGGCAGGTCGTGCCAGAAGGCGGTGGCGCCGGACCAGGCGAGCGCGGGAAGTGTGGTGGTGGTGTCCATCAGAGTTTCAATCCGCTCGATGCGATCGACTGCACGATGTAGCGCTGGGCCACGATGAACACGACCAGGACCGGGACGATCGCCATCGCGATGCCGGCCGCGATGGTGCCCAGCGAGCCGGTGGAGAACCGCCCGGCCAGCAGGACCAGGCCCACGGGGAGGGTCTGCCGGCCGGTGTCGCTGATCATGACCAGCGGCAGCAGCAGGTCGTTCCACCAGTACGTGAAGCACAGGATGCCCAGCGTGGCGATCGACGGGCCGGACAGCGGCAGGATGACCCGGACGAACGTGCGCAGGTGCCCGGCGCCGTCGAGCTTGGCCGCCTCCTCCAGCTCGTACGGCAGCGCCAGGAAGTGCTGGCGCAGCAGGAAGATGCCGAACGCGCTGAAGATGCCGGGCAGGATCAGCGCCCACAGCGTGTTGGTCAGCTGCAGCTTCGACATGACCAGGAACAGCGGCACGATTGTCACCTGGATCGGGATCATCAGCGAGCCGATGACGACCGCGAAGAGCACGCCCTTACCGCGGAAGCGCAGCCGCGCGAACGCGTAGCCGGCCGTCGAGCAGGTGACGAGCTGCGCCACCGTGATCGTCGTCGACACGATGATCGAGTTCAGGAAGAACCGGAAGTACGGCACCTGGTCGGTGACCTTGCCGAAGTTCGCGGTGGTCACGTTGTCGGGGTCGAACGTGGGCGGGAGCCGGTACAGCTCCGCGTCCGAGGCCGAGAACGCGCCCCGGAAGACCCACAGGAACGGCGCACTGATGGCGACGGCGGCGACGACCAGGATCGTGAACGTCGCCGCCCGGGCGAGGATGCGACTCATTCGTAGAACGTCCATCTTCTCGACAGCCGGAACTGGATCGCGGTGAGGACGATGAGTACCAGCATGAAGGTGATGCCGATGGCGGAGGCGTAGCCGAGGTCGAAGTCGCCGAAGGCGCGGTCGTAGAGGTACTCCACGATGGTCCGGCTGGCGTCGCCCGGCCCGCCCTGGGTCAGGACCCGCGGCTCGGCGAAGATCTGGAACGAGTTGATGGTGTTGATGACGACCAGGAAGAAGATCGTCGGCGACAGCATCGGGAACGTGATGCGCCAGAAGCGGGTCCACGCGTTGGCGCCGTCGACGATCGCGGCCTCCTTGAGCGCGTCCGGGATGGCCTGCAGGCCGGCGATGTACACCAGGATCGAGAACCCGATCGTCTTCCACGAGTTGACCAGGATCACCGACACCGGCGCGAACGCCGAGGAGCCCAGCCAGTCGATGCGGTCGACGCCGGCCAGGCCGAGCGCCCAGTTGACCAGGCCGAGGTCCTTGTTGAGCAGGAACCGCCAGATCAGCGCGACCGCCGAGGCCGACACGACGAACGGGAACAGGAACGACAGCCGGAAGAAGCCGCGCAGCCAGCGGGGCATGCGCGTCTCCAGCAGCACCGCGAGCAGCAGGCCCGCGACCACGTTCACGGCCAGGATCGCCACCGCCATGTAGGCCGTGGAGCCGTACACGCCGAGCAGCCGCTCGTCGTGCACGAGCCGGTCGAAGTTGGCCAGGCCCACGAACTCGCCGTCGCTGAGCAGGTTCCAGTCGTAGAAGCTCAGGTACAGCACGCCCGCGGTCGGGGCGAACACGAAGACCAGGAACGTCACGATCGACGGGGACAGGAACCCCAGGGCCGCGAGGCCGTCCCGGCGCCGGCGGCGGGGGACCCCCCGGCCGGGGTCGGCGACGACCGCGGCCGGGGGGATGGTGCCAGTTGTCATGAGATCAGCCATTTCAGCAGGTGACGATGCTGCTCAGTTCGCCCTGCATGTTCTTGAGGCCGTCGGCGACGCTCGTCTCGCCGGCGAAGATGAGCTGCAGGTGGCGCAGGACGGTCGACTCGAAGGCGCTGTACTTGGCCGGCGCCGGGTAGGGCACGAGCGTCGGGTACTTGTCGATGCTGTCGTAGTAGAGGTCGGAGTTCGCGGGCGGCACGCCGACCTTGGAGATGGTCTGGGCGAGCGAGCGCCGCGACGGGATCGAGTCGCCGGGCTTGTCGGGGGTGCCGACGTACTGCTTCTCGATCTCCTCGCTGACCGTGAACTTCTGGTACTCCCAGGCGAGGTCGGGGTTCTTGGACGACTTCAGGATCGGGTACCCGGCGCCGCCGAAGACCGTCTTGTAGGTGTCGCCCTTGGGGTACAGCTGGATGTCGAACGCCTTGAACCCGGCGGGCAGGAAGGTCGCGATCGGCCAGCGACCCGCGCCGAACATGGCGACCTGGCCGTTCTGGAAGCGGGTGAAGACGTCGCTCATGGGCATCGGCGCCGGGGCGACGTTGGTCTTGATGAGGTTCTCCAGGAACGAGACCGCCTTGTTGACCTGGGGCGTGTCGGCGGTCGGCTTGCACACGTCGTCACTGGTCAGGTTGCCGCCGGCGTTGGCGACCCAGGGCATGATGCCGGGGAAGATCTCGTTGCTGGCCCAGGTGAAGCCGTACCGGTCCGGCTTGCCGTCGCCGTTGGTGTCCGCGGTGAGCTTCTTCGCCGTCGCCTCGAAGTCGGCCCACGTCCAGTCGGCCTTCGGCGGCGCGACGCCGGCCTGCTTGAACACGTCGGTGTTGTAGTAGACGACCATGTCGTTCCAGCCGTACGTCAGCGTGACGACGTCGCCCTTGACCGTGAAGCCGTCGATGAGGCCCTTGGCGATGTCGCCGGTGAGGGTCTTCGCGTCGGCGTCCTTGTCCAGGTACTTGTTGATCGGCAGCACCAGGTTGTTCGCGTGCACGAACTGGGCGCCCTCGCCGGAGATGACCATGACGTCCGGGCGCTTGCCGGAGGCGATGAGCGTGGCCACGTTCGCGTAGTAGGTGCCCCAGTTCTCGCCGGTGACGGGGGTGAGCGTCACCTTGGTGCCGGCGTGGGCGGCCATGAAGGCGTCGGCCGTGGCCTTGTTGCCGGACTCGGCGGCGGGGCCGTAGTTCCAGTAGACGATGTCGAGCGACTTGTCGCCGCCGGAGGAGCCGGAGTCGTCGTTCGAGCAGCCCGCCAAGGGTGATACCGCGAGCGCGGCGGTCGCGCAGAGCAGCGCGAGCTTGCGTAACGGGGTGTTCATGAGCCTGCGTCCCTCTCGGATTGAGGCGGTTGGGAGGCGGTGCGGTGGGCACAGTGAAGTCCAAGAAATCGATTTCGTCAAGGACTCCTCAAGACGCGGCTCATGTCGGCCCTGATCAGGGAACTTTTCGGCTGGTATCGATTGCAGCTACGGGGCCAGCTCGGCCCGCAGGACGATCGTGCGGGGCGGCTGGGGGTCGCCGCCGATGCGCTCCAGCAGCATCGTGGCGGCGGTGGTGCCCAGGTGCCGGGCGGGCAGGCGGACCTGCACCACGGCGGGTGGGGTCAGGAACATGAACGGCAGCTCGCCGACGACCGCGAGGCCGAACGTGGCCGGGTCGACGCCGTCCTCGACGATCGCCTGCAGCGCCCCGACGCCCATGAGGTTGTTCGTGGTCAGTACCGCGTCGGGCGGCTCCGGCAGCGCGAGGAGCCGGCGCATCGCCGCGTGCCCGCCGTCCGCGCGGAAGTTCGCGTGCTGCAGGAAACCGTCGGCCACCGGGGCCCGCCGCGCGGTCATGACCTGCCGCCAGCCCAGGAACCGGTCCTCGGTCGCCTCGATGCCGACCGGGCCGGCGATGCAGGCGATGCGGCGGTACCCCGCGTCGAACAGCGCCGTCGCGGCGGCGATGCCGGCCGCCCGGTTGTCGACCTTCACCGCGTCGACCGGGTAGGGCGTGGTGCGGTCGACGGCCACGACCGGCCGGCCGAGCGAGGCGATCGCGCCGAGGTCGGCCTCGTCGGAGGCGGGGGCCAGGATCACCCCGGCCATCTGCTCGGACGCGGCGATCTGCAGGTAGCGCAGCTCCTTGCCCGGGTCGTCGTCGGTGTTGCACAGCACCACCGAGAAGCCCGAGGCCTGGGCCCGGTCCTCCACGCCGCGGGCGAGCGCGGTGAAGAACGGGTTCTCGATGTCGGGGATGAGCAGGGCGACCACCTCGGAGCTCTGCTTGCGCAGGCGGCGGGCGGTCTTGTTCGGGGTGAAGGCCAGCTTGGCGGCGGCGTCGCGCACGGCCCGCTGCTTCTCGGCCGAGACGGTGTTGCCGTTGAAGACGCGCGACACGGTCGCGGGCGAGACCCCCGCCAGCGCCGCTACCTCGTAGATCGTGGCCATGGAGCCACACTTTAGGGCCTCTTGACATGCCGGGGGCCAGGATCTACCTTCCGTGAAATCGATTTCATCTACGGAGGTGGCTGTGCGGTTCACCGGAGACGCCCGGCGCGCGGTGGCGTTCCCGCTCGGCGGGCTCGGCACCGGGCACGTCGCGCTGTGCGGCGACGGCGCGCTGCGCCAGTGGCAGCTCAACGGGCCGCCCAACCACGCGGGCCTGCTGCCCGACTCCTTCTTCGCGGTGCGGGTCTCGTCGCTGGAGCCGCCGGACGACGTCGTGCGGCTGCTGCGGGCCGCGCCCATCGGCCCGCACCCGAGCCCCGCCGCGAACGTCTCCGACGCCGACGTGCCCGACGCGGGCGAGGCCTGGCGCTGGCCGTTCGTGGCCGGCACGACGTTCGAGGCGGCGTACCCGTTCGCGAACGTCACCTACGACGACCCCGGGCTGCCCGTCGCGATCCGGCTCGAGGCGCACACGCCCTTCGTGCCGCTCGACGCGGATGCGAGCGCGCTGCCGATCGTGCGGTACCGCTTCACGGTCCGCAACGACAGCGCCGGGTTCCGGCACGGCTTCCTGCTCGGCGCGCTGCAGAACGCGGCCGGCTGGGACGGCGTGACGCCGATCCGCGGCACCCGCGGCGCCGGCTACGGCGGCAACGTGAACCGGCTCCTGCGCCGGCCCGGCCAGTCCGGCGTGCTCATGGACCATCCGGGCCTGGCCGAGGACGACCCGGCCGCCGGCGAGCTGCTGTTGTGGACCGACGCGCCCGCCGCCGTCCTGCCCCGCGCCCACGACGCCGACGCCCTGCTGCGGTTCGTGGAGACAGTCCGGCTCGCCGCCCCGACCCAGCTCGGCGACTACTCGGACGCGGCGCTGCGCTCGGCGCTCGGCCCGGGCGCGTCGCCGATGCGGGCGCCGAGCGGGCCGAGCCCGGCCGGGCACACCTGGGACGCCGGCGTCGCGGCCGCGTTCGCCCTGGCCCCGGGGGAGTCCACCACCATCGACATCGTCCACGCGTGGTGGTTCCCGAACCGGTACGCCGACTTCGACCGCTTCGGCCCCCAGCACCACTACGGCCCGAGCCGCTTCTGGGTCGGCAACCACTACGCGACCCGGTTCGGCGGCGCCCTCGACGTGCTCGACGCCTACCTGGCCGGCCGCGACCGGCTCGACGCCGCGTCGCGCGCGTGGGCCGACGCGGTGGCGGGCAGCGACCTGCCGGAGCCGCTGCGGGAGACGATCGCGGCCCAGCCGGCCCTGGTGCGCTCGCCGAGCGTGTTCCGCACCGCGGACGGGCGCACGTACGCGTTCGAGGGCGCCCTGGGCGCCTCGACCCGCAACTGGAACGGCGACGCGGGCGGCTCGTGCCCGCTCAACTGCAACCACGTGCTGAACTACGAGCAGGCCCTGGCCCGGCTGTTCCCGTCCGTGGGGCGGGACATGCGCGAGACGGAGTTCGCGGTGCAGGCCGCGGACGGTTCGATCCCGCACCGGGTCGTCCTGCCGCTGTACCTGCCGCAGCTGCACGGGGTGCCGATCGGCGGGCCGGAGCGGCCGGCGCTGGACGGCATGCTGGGCGCGGTGCTGAAGACGTACCGCAGCGTCCTGGACGGTGCCGGCGTCGAGTGGCTGTCGTCGCACTGGGCTTCGCTGGTCTCCCTCATGTCCTACGTCTCGGACACGTGGGACGTCGCCGGCGACGGGGTGCTGCGCGGCGACCAGCCGGTCACGTACGACATCTCGCTGCACGAGCCGAACATGTACGTCGGCGCGCTGTGGCTGGCGGCGCTGCGGGCCATGCGGGAGATGGCGGGCCGGCTGGGTGTGGCGGCCGCCTACGACTTCGAGCGGGCCTCGGAGGCGTACGACCGGCTGCTGTGGAACGGCGAGTTCTACGACTTCGGCGGCGGCTGCCTCGCCGACCAGCTGCTCGGGCAGTGGTGGGCGCACGAGCTCGGGCTCGGCCACCTCCTGCCGGCCGGGCGGGTCCGGGCGGCACTGCGTTCGATCGTGCGGTACAACCTCCGCACGCACTTCGAGCCGCACGGATACCGTTCGTTCGCCGACGGCGACGAGACCGGCCTGGTGGTGTGCAGCTGGCCGCACGGGGGGCGCCCGGCCGTCCCGCTGCGCTACTGCGACGAGGTGTGGACCGGCGTGGAGTACCAGGTCGCCGCCCACTGCTTCCACGAGGGCCTCGACGAGGAGGGGCTGGCGATCGTCCGCGGCGTGCGGGCCCGCTACGACGGCACGCGCCGCAACCCGTTCAACGA
This sequence comes from Dactylosporangium sp. NPDC049140, assembly GCF_040648435.1. Classification (NCBI taxonomy): domain Bacteria; kingdom Bacillati; phylum Actinomycetota; class Actinomycetes; order Micromonosporales; family Micromonosporaceae; genus Dactylosporangium; species Dactylosporangium sp. NPDC049140. The sequence continues at coordinate 28,820 of NZ_JBEZDS010000046.1, forward strand.
GGTCGAGTGCGGCGACCACTACGTGCGGGCGATGGCCGGCTGGTCGCTGCTGACCGCGTGGAGCGGGGTCCGCCACGACGCGACGGCCGGGACGCACACCAGCGGCGCGCGCCCCGGCCGGTACCCCTACGTCGCCGGCTCGTCCTGGGGCACGCTCACGGTCGCCGCGGACGGCGGGATCTCCTGCAGCATCCACGAGTTGCCGTCGGGGTCGGCGAACCCGGCGTAGAGGATCCCGCCCATGTCCATCACCTCGCCGGCCTCGACGCCCCGCTTGAGCAGCGCCTCGCGGACCTGGCGGACGTCGTCGACGACGAGGTGCAGGCCCTGCACGGCGCCCGGCGCCTGCCGCAGGCCGGGCAGGCCCGTGGAGAGCAGGATCGAGCAGGCCGAACCGGGCGGGGTCAGCTGCACGATCCGCGCACCGTCCCCGGGCTGGATGTCGTGGTCGACGTGGAAGCCCAGCTTGCCGGCGTAGAAGGCCAGGGCCGCGCCGACGTCGGCCACGGGGACCGGGACCAGCTCCAGGCGCATGGTGAACTGCCCGGCGAGGTAGGCCTCGAGGTTGGCGAAGCTCGCCTCCATGCCCTCGCGCATCCCGCTGTGCAGCGCGTTGTCCCGCGCCTCGGCCGACGGGTACGCGATGTGCGTGGTGATCCGGGTCCGGCCGCCGAGGTCGGTGAACGTGAGCGTGTTGCGGGTGGTGGCCCAGCCGCCGCTCCACGCCTCGGTGCTCACGAGCCGCCCGGGCCGCTCGATCTCCTCGAACGTGCCCGAGATCGTCAGCTCCTCGCCGGCCCCGGTGCGCCAGACGTACCGGAACGGCCCGCCCGGCCGCAGGTCGATCTCGCACACGGGCATGGTCCAGCCGGGCGGGCCGAGCATCCAGTGCGGCAGGTGCCGCGGGCTGGTGTACACGTCGAAGACCAGCTCGGGCGGGGCCGCCACGACGCGGGTGACGCGCACGCCCAGGTCGCCGTCGAGCTCGAAACCGGTCACGCCGAGGGTGTCAGTGCTCATCGTCGGGCTCCTTGATGTCGTCTTGCAGAAACTGCAGGTAGGCGTCCAGGCGCGAGTAGCTCTCGTCCCAGAACCGCCGGTACTCCTCGGTGAACGCGGCGACCTCCTTCAGGGGCCCGGCCTCCAGCCGGCAGGGCCGCCACTGCGCCTCCCGCCCGCGCGAGATCAGCCCCGCCTGCTCCAGCACCCGCAGGTGCTTGGAGATCGCGGGCCCGCTCATCGTGAACGGCGCCGACAGCTCCTTCACGGTCGCCTCGCCGGCGCTGAGCCGGGCCAGAATCGCCCGCCGCGTCGGGTCGGCGAGCGCCGCGAAGGTCATACTCAGCCGATCAGTGCTCATCCTGTACCTAACCAAGTGGTTATCTAACCTCTTGGTTACTCAAGCAGGTCAGCCACCCTTCGTCAAGAGGAGTCGCTCGTGCGGATCGACGCCGCCCGCCCCATGGCCGCCTGGGTCGCGGTGCTGCCGACCCCGGACGGGCCGCTGCTGGCGCCGTGCGGGCCGCTCTTCGACGCGCGCACGAAGGCGCTGCGGGGCAACTGGGCGGCGGTGGTGCGGGCGGCGGCGTCGCTGCCGGGCGGGCGGACCGTGCTGCTGGCCGCCGGGGTCGCCGGGCCGCGCCGGTTCGACCTCGGCGCCGGTTCCGAACTGCCGCCGGTCGACGACCCGGCCGAGGTGGCGGACGTGGCGGTGGCCCCGCTGCCGGACGGGCGGGTGGTGCTCGCCGGGGCCGGGCCGGGGGGCGTGCACCGCTGGGACGCGGCGACGGGGGAGCGCCTGGGCCGCCGCCCGCTCGTGGGGCCGGCCCTGCGCGCGGTGACCGCCGCCCTGCGCCCCGGTGGCGTGACCCTGATCGCGTGCGACGACACCGCGCTGTACCGCTGGGACGCCGCGACCGGCGAGCCGCTGCGGCCGCCGCAGCAGACGGCCGCCGAGTCCCTGGGCGGCCTGGCCCTGGCCCCGACCGGCCGCGAGATGCTGGTCGGCGGCGACTGGGACGGTGCGGTACACCGCTGGGACCCCCACACGGGCGAGGAGCTCGGCGCCGCGATCCCGGTGCCGGCGCCGGCCCGCCTGGCCGGCTGCTTCGCGGGGCGCCTCGACCGCCCGTGCGCCCTGCTGCTCGCGGCCGACGCCCGCTACGACACCGCGGTCGCCGTCGACCTCGAGCGCGGCGAGCGCATCCCGATCCCGGCCGGGACGCGGGCGGTCTTCGCGCTCGACGGCGAGACCCTGGCGGTACTGGTCCACCCGGGCGGCCAGCTGACGATCGAGCCCCTCTACGGCTGACGGCGCAGGCCGTCCAGGGTCGTGGCCGTCGCCTGCTCCCACACGCGGCGGGCGGTGTCCTCGTCGCCCAGGACCCCGCGCAGTTCCAGGGTCGCCAGGCCGTGCACGAGGGCCAGCAGGTGCCGGCCGACGGTGAACTCGTCGCGGCCCGGGAACAGGCCCAGGGCGAGGCACCGGCGGATCGTGCCCAGGACGCGGTCGAAGCTCGCGTACACCAGCCGGAACACGGGATCGCCGGGGTCGGCGCCCGCGTGGACCTGGGCCATGAACAGGTCGTAGAGCTGCGGCTTCTCCCGTGCCGCGGCCCGGAACCCGGCGACGAGCAGCGGCAGCTCGGCGAGCGGGTCGGCCCGCTCGGGCACGGCCGCGTGGTGGCGGCGCATGGTCTCGGCGACGTCGAGGGAGAGCGCGCGCAGCAGGCCGTCCTTGTCGCCGAAGAGGCTGTACACGGCCCGGGTCGTGGTCCCGACCGCGTCCGCGACCCGCCGCACCGACACGCCGGCCGGCCCCTCGGCGTGCACGAGCTCACCCGCGGCGGCCAGCAGCGCCGCCCGCGTGTCCGCGCCGTGTTCCCGGGGTCGTCCCATCGCTTGCCAGCATATCGTGACGCTGTTACGTTACGGTGTATCAAAATCGGGAGGAGCCGATGGTGTACGACGTGATCGTGGTCGGCACGCGCCCGGCCGGGGCGGCCACGGCGCTGCTGCTGGCCCGCGCGGGACTGCGGGTCCTGGCGGTCGACCGGGCCCGGTTCCCCAGCGACACGCTCTCCACGCACCAGATCCAGCCGCCGGGGGTTGCCCTGCTGCGCCGGTGGGGCCTGCTCGAAGCGCTGCTTGCCGCCGGTACACCCATGATCCGAACGGCCCGTTTCGACCATCCGGCCGCCGTGCTGGACGGCGCCTACCCGGGCCCGGACGGCGTGCTGAGCCCGCGCCGCACGCTGCTGGACGCGCTCCTCGTCGACGCGGCCCGGTCCGCGGGCGCCGAGGTCTGGGGGGGCTTCGCCGTCACCGATCTGCTGTGGACGGACGGCCGCGTGACCGGCGTCGAGGGCGCCTTCAGGCGCGGCGCCCCGGCCTCGGCCCAGGCGGTGGTCGTGGTCGGCGCCGACGGCAAGCGCTCGACGGTCGCCCGGCGGGCCGGCGCCCGCTCGTATCGGGCGCGCCCGTCGACCTCGGGCGCCTGCTACGCGTACGTGGAGGGCCTGGAGCTGGCGGGCGGCGAGGTGTACCCGCGCGCGGACCGGCTCGCCTCCGTCTGGCCGACGAACGACAACCTCGCCGTCGCCTTCCTCTCGGTACCGCGGGCCCGGTTCGACGACGTGCGCGGTCGCGGGTTCCGGGCCGGCTTCGGCGAACGCCTCGCGGGGGCCCGCCTGGCCGGGCCCGTCCGGGCGACGATGGACCTGCCGAACGGGTACCGGGTGCCGTTCGGCCCGGGCTGGGCGCTGGCCGGGGACGCCGGCCTCGTCATGGACCCGATCACCGGCCAGGGCATAGGCAACGCCCTGCGCGACGCCGACGCGCTGGCGGCCGCACTCGTGTCGGGCCTCGGCGGCGAGCGCCCGCTGCGCGCGGCCCTGGCGGCCTACCAGCGCCGCCGGGACCGGCAGCGGCGCGCGATGTACCGCATCACGACCTCGATGGCGGCGTTCGGGCCGGACCGGGTCGGGCGGTGGCTGTACCCGGCCCTGGCCCGCGACCCGGCCGGCGTGACCTGTTTCCTGGGCGTGCTGGCGGGGCTGACGCCGCCGAACCGGCTGTGGCCGGCCGCACTGCGCGGCCTGCGGCTCACCGTGCCACGAGCTCAGCCGCTGAACACGGCCGAGGAGCGGTTCTGAGCCGGCCGCGTGTCTGCACGGCGTCGCCGCGCAAGGCGGTAGAGCGGGGTGAGCGCCAGGCCGGCCGCGAACGCCCAGCCATGGTGGTCCCCGGCCCCGATCAGCACGGCCGCGGCGAGCACCGAGACCCCGATCAGCGCGAGGTCGGCCCCGCCGCGGCCAGCGGCCTCGCGCGGACTGGTAGAGCCACGCACCGGCCACGATGACCACCACGGCCGTGATCAGGTTCGTGCGGCTGACCAGGGTGATCGCGGCCAGGAAGTAGCCGACGAACATCAGGGAGACCGACGGGGCCCGCTCGCCCAGCACGACGGCCATCGCGAACAGCGTCACCGAAGACCCAGGTCAGATCAACCACGGCCGCCCGGGCCGGGGGTCAGCGGGGCCGGGCCGCCCGCACCGCGGCGACCGCGTAGGCGAGCAGGACCACGGCCTCGGCGACCACGCTGAGCGCGGCCTGCGGGGCGGGCTGCCAGCCGCGTTCCACGAAGCCGAACACCCCGACGGTACGGGACAGCACGAAACCGGCCAGGGCGCCGCCGGCGAGCGCGACGCCGGCCGGCAGCAGCCACGGCGGCTCGCGCAGCCAGGCGCCGGCCAGCAGCAGCAACGTCAGCGCGGCGCTGCCGCCCGCCTGGAGCAGGAACATCGGCCCGATCCAGGCAATGTGTTCGTACCCGTGGATGTACCGCTCCGCGTGCACGTAGCCGCTGGCCGCGAGGGCGAGCACGACCGGGAGCCGCAGCGGCAGGGCGAGCCGGGGCACGGCGGCGGCCGTGAGCCGGGACCCGAGCGCGACGGGCCCGGTCATGCCAGGCTCCGGTCCCGCAGCGCGAGCTGCTGCCGGCCGCGCACGTAGCCGACCTCGCGGATGCCCAGCGCCGCGCGCAGTCTGCCGGCCGGCAGCGTCACCGGCGCGGGCGCCGGCCCGTCGCCCGGGTGGGGCAGCGGGTAGGCGGTGGTGGTCGCGCTGTGGAACGTCACGTTTCCCTCCGTCTTGGTGAACAGCTGGTGCACGTGCCCGTTGAGGCAGGTCACCGAGGCGAACCGGCGCAGCAGGGCGAGCACCTGGGCCGCGTCGTCGGTGCCCCAGCCCCAGGCCGGGTACATCGCGAACAGCGGGATGTGGCTGAAGACCACGATCGGTGTGTCGCTGGACAGGCCGGCCACGTCCTGGCGCACGAAGGAACGACGCCTCCACGGCGGTGTTGGCCGGGCCGGTGAAGCCCAGGTGGCTGTCGCTGATCTGGACGAATCGCAGCGCGGTCGGATCGGCGGCGGCGGCCGGCGCGTCACCGCCGACGTGGCTGATCACCTCGCCGCCGCTGACGGTGAGCACGACCGCCGCGCCGAACCAGGCCGTGTGGCGCAGCAACTGCCGCCGGCTCATGCCCTGCGGGTCCCCGCCGGCGGTCATGCCGTCACCGTCACGGTCGCGGTCATGAACGGGTGGATGCTGCACAGGTACTCATAACGGCCGGGCGCGGTGAACGTGAACGTGTCGCCGGCCTTCAGCGTCCCGGAGCGGAACCCGCCGCCGGGCGCGCCCGGCTGGGTGACCACCGTGTGCGGATCCTGGTCGTGGTTGGTCCAGGTGACGGCGGTGCCGACCGGCACGGTCGCGTTCGCCGGCGCGAACGCGAAGCTCTTGATGTCGATCGCGTTGGCGCCGGCCGGTGCGTCCTGGCCCGCCGTGGCCGACGCGCTCATGCCCGGCATCCCCGGCATCGGCGTCGCGGCCCCCGTCGTCGGCGGCGCCGGGTCGCTCCCCGGTTGCCCACCGCCCGTCCCGCCACCGCAGCCGGCGAGCGCGAGCGACGCGGCCGCCGCCATCGCGACCGACACGTACCTGGGGTGTCTCACGTGGTACCTCCGTCCGGTTCGGACCCACGCTCGGGTCCCTCACCGGGAGATAGCGGCGCGGGTTACACCCGGCGGCCGGACCGCTACGCCGGAGCGAGCACCTGCACCGCCCCGTCGACCTCCCGGACCACCAGCCGGGGCAGCGGGGCGGGCGCCTTCCTGAGCTGGTGGCGCACCAGCGTGCCGTCGAGGTCGAAGGCGGCGTTGTGGCACGGGCAGGCCAGCTCCCGCCGCGGCTGGTCGAGCGCCAGGCGGCAGCCGAGGTGGGTGCAGACGCCGGAGACCGCGGAGAGCCGGCCGCCCGTGCGACGGACGAAGCCGTTGACGGCGCCCAGGTCGAACGGCTTGACCGCGCCGTCGGGCAGCTCGGCGCTGGTGGCCACGGTGCGCCAGGTGCCCGCGTTCGGGCGTAGCTCCGGCGACGGCCCGGGGCGCTGGGAGAGCTCGTTCTGCACGGTGGCCCCGACGGCCGCGCCGGCCGCCGCGGTGGCCGCCGCCGCGGAGGTCCACAGCACCAGCCGGCGGCGGGTCGGCCGCGGCGCCGGCGCCGGCGCGTCGTCCAGCTCGGCGGCGAGGCGCCGGCGCAGCCCGGTGACGAACTCCTCGCTCGGCATCCCGCTGCCCGGCCGGGCAGCGCGCAGCGTGATCGCCGCGCGCAGCATCCCGGCGTCCTCCTCGTCGGCGCGGAAGGCGGTGGGCCGCTTCCCGGCCAGCAGGGCGTTGATGTACCGCCGCAGTCGCCGGGTGCTCATCTCGTCGTCCTCTCGTTGGCCGCCGCCTGCCGCAGCGCCCGGAACTGCAGCACCTTCGCGTTGGCGACGCTGATCCCCATCCGCGCGGCCGCCTCCTTGATCGGGCACGCCTCAAGGAACCGCAGCTCGAGAATGCGACGGTACCGATCCGGCAGCCCGGCGAGAATCCGGTCCGCCCGGGCCGTCGCCTCGTGGTTCTCCGGGGCGGCCGCCAGCAGGTCGGCCACCTGCTCCGGGTCCAGCTCGGTGATCTCCCGGCCCAGGGTACGCATCCAGTGCCGGGCGAGCACGGTGCGCGCGGTGGCCAGCAGGTACGCCCGCACCTCGCCGACGCTCGCCGAGGTGCGCAGCGGGCCGAGCGCCGCCAGGAACACCTCGGTCGTCAGGTCCTCGGCGTCCGGGCGGTTGCCGACCTTCGCGAACATCATCAGGTACACCCGGTGCACGTTGTCCCGGTAGATGGCCTCCCAGTCGGGGTACCGGTCGTCGGTGACCAGCCGCAGCCGCGGCGCCGGCGGGTCCGCCGACCGCCGGCGCCGGATCCAGGACGCTCGTCCCTCTGCCACTGCCGCACCACCCAGCTTCCGGCACACATCGTCGGATACGGATAGCGGTCCGGGTTACACCGGGCCGAGCTGTTGAAAGTTGCCAACCATCGGGGTTCAATAGGCGAAATATTTCGTCATCGACCCGTGTGGATGAAGGTGGCGCCATGTCCGTCCGTGCACCCCGCCTGCTCGCCGCGGCGGCCGCCCTTGCGCTCCTGGCGGTCGTGCCGCTCGCCCCGGCAGCGCCGGCCGCCGCGGCGGCGGTCACCGGCTGCCCGGCCGATCCGGCCACGCCCAAGCACCAGATGCGCGCGATGTGGATCGCGAGCGTGGTCAACATCGACTGGCCCAGCGCGCCCGGCAAGAGCCAGGCCGAGCTGCAGGCCGAGTACGACGGCTGGCTGACGCTGGCCCGGTCGCTCAACTACAACGCGGTGATCGTGCAGGTCCGGCCGCATGCTGACGCGTTCTGGCCCTCGCCCTACGAGCCGTGGTCGCAGTATCTCACCGGCGTCGCCGGCCAGGACCCGGGCTGGGACCCCCTCGAGTATCTGGTCCGCCGCGCCCACGAGGAGAACCTCGAGTTCCACGCCTGGTTCAACCCGTACCGGGCCAGCATGCCGGCGCCGGGCGGGGCCGGGACCGACGTGGCGAAGCTGCCGGAGAACAGCCCGCTGCGCGTGCACCCCGAGTGGGCGGTGCCGTATCCGGTGAACAACGCCGCCGGGCGGCTGTACCTCAACCCCGGCATACCCGAGGCCCGGCACTGGGTGGAGACGGCCGTCATGGACGCGGTCACGAAGTACGACATCGACGGCGTGCACTTCGACGACTACTTCTACCCGTACCCGGCCGCCGGGCAGGACTTCGGCGACGACGCGACCTTCGCGCAGTACGGCGGCGGCTTCGCGGGCAAGGCCGACTGGCGCCGCCACAACATCGACCTGCTCGTGCAGGAGATGGACGCCCGCGTCCACGCGGCCAAGCCCTGGGTGAAGTTCGGCGTCAGCCCCTTCGGCATCTGGCGCAACCAGGCGGCCGACCCGCTGGGCTCCGACACCAACGGCACGCAGTCCTACGACGCCAACTACGCCGACACCCGCAAGTGGGTGAAGGAGGGCTGGATCGACTACATCGTGCCCCAGGTGTACTGGAACATCGGCTTCACCGTCGCGGACTACGCCAAGCTCGTGCCGTGGTGGGCCGACGTCGTCGCCGGGACCGATGTGCAGCTCTACATCGGCCAGGCCGACTACAAGGTCGCGGCGGCCGGGCAGCCCGCGGCCTGGTTCGACCCGCGGGAGCTGTCGCAGCACCTCACGTTCAACCGGGACTACCCGCAGGTGCTCGGCGACGTGCACTTCAGCGCCGTGCAGGTGCGGGCGGACCGGCTCGGCGCCGAGACGATCCTCGCCGCCGAGCACCACAGCCGCCCGGCGTTCCCGCCGTCGTGGGGCCCGGCCAAGCCGTTGCTCTTCCCCGTCATCACCGCGGCCCGCCGTACCGCCGCCGGAAACGCACTGCGCTGGCGCCCGACCGCGAGCGGCACCGGCCCGTTCGGCGCGGTGGCGTCCTACGGCGTCTACCGCTTCGACGGTGTCACCGCGCCCGCGGCCTGTGACCTGGCCGACGCCGCCCACCTGGTGGCCACGGTCCGCGGGACCGAGTGGACCGACGCGGCGGCCGAGCCCGGCCACCACTACACCTACGTGGTGACCGCGCTGGACCGCTTGTGGCACGAGAGCCCGGCCGGCCCGCCGCGCTGGGTATGACGCCGTCAGCCGCCGGAGCGGCCGGAGAGCAGATCTCACCGGCCGGCCGACGGCTGGACATCAAGGCCTGGGCGGCAGGACGAACGCTCCGGCGCGGTGGGTGCACCCCGACGCCCGGAGCGGCCCGAACCTGTGAGGTGCGGTCGGCCGCCGGAACGACATGGAGCTGGCCGGGCTCTCGACCGCGATCACGAGCGGTGACCCGAGGGGCCGGTGCCGTGGCACCGGCCCCCAGGGCAATGCGATCTCAGCCCGTGAAGGTGGCCGTGATCTGGGTGAACTGCCAGTTGTTCTGGGCGATGCCGGAGCAGTTGGACACGACGCCGCCGCCGGGGCAGGGGCGGTCCCGGTTCACCGACCAGAAGGCCAGGCGGGCCAGGTGGTTGTTCTGCGCGTAGTCGCGGATCTGCTGCCACTGCGCGGGCGAGGTGTTCTCCTGCTGGTCGGACAGGCCGTTCATGCCGGAGATGCCCATGTGCCGGTAGGCGGTGGCGTCGTCCCAGCCGAAGGCGGGCTTGAGCATGTTCTTGAGGCCCTCGGAGGCCGAAACCGTGCTCTGGTACATGTTGGCGCCGCCGCCGAAGTCGAACGGCATGATCGTGAAGATGTCGATGCCGGCGCCGGTCGAGGCGGCGCGGCTGATGAGCTGCTGCGCGTAGTAGCCGGGGCCCGTGGTCGCCGTGCCGAAGGTGACGATGACCTTCAGCGAGGGGTTGTTCTGCTTGACGATCTTCAGGGCGTCGACGATGCGGTTGCGGACCGTGTCGTTCTCGAACTCGTCGGTGTTCTCGATGTCGATGTCGATCGCCTTCAGGCCGTAGGCGTTGATCACGGTCTGGTAGGCGCCGGCCAGGGCCTGCGGGGTGGAGCAGTTCGGGCCGAGCTTGTTGCCCTGCCAGCCGCCGAACGACGGGATCACGTCGCCGCCGCCCGCCCGGATCTGGCTGATCGCGGTCGCGTCGGCGCTGCCGCTGAGCGGGCGGCTGCCGTCCCAGGCGGGGGCGCAGCCGCCGCTGGAGAGGACGAACGCCATCGTGAACCACTTGATGCCGGTGGCCGACTGGACCGTCTGCGGGTTCGGCGGGTCGCCCCAGCCCTCGTAGAGGTAGGGCGCCGCGCCCATGGCGCCGGACGGGGGCGGGGTGGTGCCGCCGGTCGTGGTGCCGGTGGCGCTGTTCGACGCCCCCGACTCACCCTGGGCGTTGTACGCCTTCACCGTGTACGTGTGCGTCGTGCCGGCGGTCAGGCCGGTGACCGTCGTGCTCGTGGCGGTGACCGTGGCGCGCACGGTCGAGCCCTCGTACACCCGGTAGCCGGTCACGGTGCCGGTGGAGGCGTTCCACGCGAGCGCGATGCTGGTGTTGGCGGTGCTGGTGACCCGCAGGTTGCCCGGCGCGGACGGCACTCCGGACGGGGTGGTCGGCGGGGGCGTGGTCGGGCCGCCGCCACCGGTGCAGGTGCCGAGGTCCTTCCACAGGGCCGGCGTGCTGGACGGCGTCCAGCCGGCGCCCGGGTAGGCGGTGTGCGTCTGCAGGGCCTGGTACGTGTGGCCCTGGTAGGTGACCTGGGTGCCGACCGTGTAGGTGTTGCCCTCGGCCCAGGTCGGGGCGGTGCAGGCGGCCTGGATGGCGGTCGTGGCGGCCTGGGCGTTGAGCATGGGCACGAGGATCATGCCCGTCACGATGGTCAGCGCCGCGCCCGCTGCCAGGGCCAATGTGCGACGACGAGATCTCATGGGACTCCTCACCATCGATGGATCGATGGTGAGGAAGGCTATCAGTTAACATTATTAATTGTAAGAGTCGACAACCTTAAAGGATCGCGGCCGACTCCCCGGGCAGGGTCAGCAGGCCGGACTGCAGCAGCACGGCGTCGTCGGTCGCGAACAGGACGCACTCCGAGCGCAGCGGGACCGTCCGGGGGTCAGCGGTCAGGTTCGCCACCACGGTGTGCTCGCCGCGGCGGATGAGCAGGACCCCGTCGTCGTGGACCACGTGGACGCGGTCCAGGCGCGGGTCGGCCAGGCCGGGCAGCTTCTTGCGCAGCGCGATCAGCCGGCGGTACACCCCCAGCATCTCCTGGTCGAGGCCCGCCCAGTCGAGGTGGGAGCGCGCGAACGTGCCGGGGTCCTGCGGGTCGGGCACGTCGCCGGGCGGCCAGCCGTGCGCGGCGAACTCCTCGCGGCGGCCCTTGGCCACGGCCGCGGCCAGGTCCGGCTCCGGGTGGCTGGTGAAGAACTGCCACGGGGTGCGGGCCGCGAACTCCTCGCCCATGAACAGCATGGGGGTGAACGGCGAGGTCAGCAGCAGCGTGGCGCCGACGCGCAGCAGCCCGGGGGAGAGGGTCGCGGTGAGCCGGTCCCCGGTCGCCCGGTTACCCACCTGGTCGTGGTTCTGCAGACAGACCACGAAGCGGTACCCCGGGATGCGCTCCCGGTCCACCGCCCGCCCGTGCACCCGCCGGCGGAACGAGGACCAGGTGCCGGCGTGGAAGAACGCCGACTCCCACACCGTCCGGAAGCACTCGGGGCTGCCGAAGTCGCCGTAGTACCCCTGCCGCTCCCCGGTCAGCAGGGCGTGCAGCGAGTGGTGGACGTCGTCGTCCCACTGGGCGTGCAGCCCGTAGCCGCCGCCCTCCCGCGCGGTGATCAGGCGGGGGTCGTTGAGGTCGGACTCGGCGATGAGCGTCAGCGGGCGGCCGAGCTCGGCCGACAGGGCGTCGACCTCGGCCGCGAGCTCCTCCAGCAGGTGGGTGGCGCCGCGGTCGACGAGCGCGTGCACGGCGTCGAGGCGCAGCCCGTCGGCGTGGTAGTCGCGCAGCCACTGCACGGCGCTGTCGATGATGAACCGGCGGACCTCGCCGCTGTCGGCCTCGTCGAGGTTGAGCGAGCGGCCCCACGTGTTCGCGCCCGCGGACAGGTACGGGCCGAACTGCGGGGTGTACGCCCCGGACGGGCCGAAGTGGTTGTAGACGGCGTCGACGAGCACGCCGATCCCGGCCCGGTGGGCGGCGTCGACGAACCGCTTGAGCCCGTCGGGCCCGCCGTAGCTCTCCTGCACCGCATGCCAGCCGACGCCGTCGTACCCCCAGTTGTGCTCGCCGTTGAAGGCGTTCACCGGCAGCAACTCGACCAGGTCGATGCCCAGCTCCTTGAGGTACGGCAGCCGCTCGATCGCCCCGTCGAAGGTCCCCGACGGCGTGAACGTGCCCACGTGCAGCTCGTAGATGACGCTCCCGGCCAGCTGCCGGCCGGTCCAGGCGCCGTCGCCCCAGTCGAACCGGCCGTGGTCGTAGACGCGGCTGCGCTCGTGCACCCCGCCGGGCTGCCGGCGCGAGCGCGGGTCGGGCAGTACCCGCTCGTCGTCGTCGAGCGCGAAGCCGTAGTCGGTGCCGTCGCCGGCGGAAGGGTCCTGCGCCGTCCACCACTGGCCGTCGGCGGTCATCGATATGGCGGCGGTACCGCTGTGCAGGATGACGCGGCGCGCGGACGGCGCCCAGACGCGGAACTCCATGGCAGTCGTTCAGTCCTTCACCAGCAGCGCGACGGGGTAGGAGGCCAGCAGGCCGGCCAGGGCCGGGGAGGTGGCCCGGCGCCCGGTGAGGGCGTCGGTCCACTCGCCGGCCGGCAGCTCGAGCGCGGTGTCGTCCCAGCCGCCGGCGGCCTCGAGGCCGACCGGGAGCCGGGTGGCGACGCTCAGCGCCCCGCCCCGGTCGAACGCGACGACGTGCCCGGCCGCGGCGCCGGTGGCGGCGACCGGCCGGTAGCCGGTGAACAGCCCGGGCCGGTCGCGGCGCAGCCGCAGCGCGCGGCTGACGACGAGCAGCTTGGCCGCGCCGGAGACGTCGACCGGCGGCAGCGGGTGCCCGCCGGCCGCGGCGGCGTCGAGCGCGGCGAGCAGGTCGAGGCGCTCGGCGAAGTCGACCGGGCGGCGGTTGTCGGGGTCGACGAGGGAGTTCTCCCACAGTTCGGTGCCCTGGTACACGTCCGGGACGCCCGGCATCGTCAGCTGGACGAGCTTCTGGCCCAGCGCGTTGCTCCAGCCGTACGGGGTGATCCGGGACGCGAAGTCGTGCACCGAGTCGCGCAGGTCGCCCTCGGCGAGGACCCGGGCCAGGCTCGCCCCGACCGCGGCCTCGAAGGCCTCGTCCGGCTCGTCCCACGAGGTCGAGCGGTTCGCCTCGCGGGCGGCCTTCGTGAAGTACAGCCGCAGCCGCTCCTCCTCGATCGGCCAGGCGCCCACGATGGTCTGCCAGAAGAGGGCCTCGAACGACGGGTCGTCGAACGTCACGGCCCCGCGCCACGACCCGACGGCGGCGGCCCACTCGCCGGGCACCTCGCTGAGGACCGCGATGCGGGCCCGCACGTCCTCGCCGCGCTTGGTGTCGTGCGTCGACAGGGTGGTCATGGTGTCCGGCCACTCGCGGAGCCGGCGCTGCTGGGCCGCGTGGAACTCCGCGGGCCCGACGCCGGCGCGGCTCGGGTCGCCGCCGACCTCGTTGAGGGCGACGAGGCGGTTCCAGCGGTACATCGCCGTGTCCTCGACGCCCTTGGCCATCACGGCCCCGGTGAGCTGCTGGAACCGCTGGGCCAGCTCGTCGTCCGGGTCGTGCAGCCGGGGGATGCGGATGTTCGTGCGCTGCTCGGCGGCTTCGAGGTGCTCGACGCCGTACGGCAGGTATGTCCGGTAAACCGCGAAGTTTGCGGCGAGTTCCGACAGATCCGCTTTGTCGCCGCCGAGGCGGGCGAGGCGGTTGAGCTCGGCGCCGAACAGCCGCCTGGTCACGTCCCGCTTCTGCGCGAGGGCCTCGTCGGCCCAGGAGGAGTCCGGCTCGTCGGAAAACCCGGGATCGATGAACAGGCCGCCCACCTCGGCCAGGGCCTCGTAGCCCGTGGTGCCGTCGACCGGCCAGGGCGGCAGCGGCTCGCCCCGCTCCAGGATCTTCTCGACCAGCAGCCAGGTGTCCGGCGCGTGCTCGCGCAGGCGGGTCAGGTACCCGCCCGGGTCGCGCAGGCCGTCGGGGTGGTCGACGCGGATGCCGTCGGCGAGCCCCTCGCGGACCCAGCGCAGGATCTCCGTGTGCGTGGCCGCGAACACGGCCGGGTCCTCGACCCGCAGCCCGGCCAGCTCGGTGACGGCGAAGAACCGGCGGTAGTTGAGCCGCTCGTTGCCTTCCCGCCAGTACACGAGCCGGTAGTGCTGCCGCTCGTGCACCTCCTGCGGGGTGCCGTCGCCGGTGCCCGCGGCGATCGGGAAGCGGTGCTCGTAGTACCGCAGCTCGCCTTCCTCGACCTTCAGGTCGTCCAGCGACGGCGACCCGAGCACGGGCACGACGAGCGGCCCGGCGTCCCAGTCGATGTCGAACCAGTCCGCGTACTCGCTGCCGCGCCCCTTGGCCAGCACGTCCCACCACATCGGGTTGGCCGCCGGCTGGAACAGGCCCATGTGGTTGGGCACGATGTCGACCACGAGGCCGAGACCGTGCGCGCGCAGGGCCGCGACCAGCCGGTCGAGGGCCGCGGCCCCGCCGAGCTCGGGGTTCACGACACGGGGGTCGACGACGTCGTACCCGTGCGGCGAGCCCGGCGTCGCGGCCAGCAGCGGTGCCGAGTAGAAGTGGCTCACGCCGATCGCGCGGAGGTACCCGGCGAGCCCGGCCGCCGCGTCCAGCCCGAAGTCCGGGCGCACCTGAACCCGGTAGGTCCCCGTGGGCGTGCTCATACCGTGCGGTCCAGTACGACGAGCGAGCGGTCCGGGACCGTGATCGTGCCGCCGGCGGTGTAGCCGACCCCGTCGCGGGCCGGGCCCGTCGCCGTCGCGATCACCAGCTCCCACTCCTTGCCGTACTCCTGCGGCGGTACGACGAACTCGAGCGGTTCGTAGTGCGCGTTGAAGCACAGCAGGAACGAGTCGTCGACGTGGCGCTCCCCGTGCGAGCCGCGCTCGGTGATGCTCTCGCCGTTGACGAAGAGCATCAGCGCCTTGCCGAAGTGGTTGTCCCAGTCCTCCTCGGACATCGCCCGCCCGTCGGTGGCGAACCAGGCGACGTCCGCGATCGGGGTGCCCTCGGTGCGGGCGATCGGCCGGCCGGTGAAGAAGCGCCGGCGGCGGAACACCCGGTGCCGCTCGCGGAACAGCGCCAGGCCGCGCGTGAACGCCAGCAGCTGCTCGTCGACGTCGTTCCAGTCGATCCAGCTGATCTCGTTGTCCTGGCAGTACGCGTTGTTGTTGCCGCCCTGGCTGCGCCCGAGCTCGTCGCCCGCGCAGATCATCGGCACGCCCTGCGACAGCATGAGCGTGGTGAGGAAGTTGCGCCGCTGCTTGGCCCGCAGCGAGTTGATCGCCGGGTCGTCGCTGGGCCCCTCGGTGCCGCAGTTCCACGAGCGGTTGTGGCTCTCGCCGTCGCGGTTGTCCTCGGTGTTGGCCGCATTGTGCTTGTCGTTGTACGAGACGAGGTCGTTGAGCGTGAAGCCGTCGTGGCAGGTGACGAAGTTGATGCTGGCGAAGGGCCGCCGCCCGTCGTCCTGGTACAGGTCGGCCGAGCCGGTGATCCGCGAGGCGAACTCGCCGAGCGTCGCGGGCTCGCCGCGCCAGAAGTCGCGCACGGTGTCGCGGAAGCGGCCGTTCCACTCCGTCCACAGCGGCGGGAAGTTGCCGACCTGGTAGCCGCCCGGCCCGACGTCCCACGGCTCGGCGATCAGCTTCACCTGGTTGACCACCGGGTCCTGCTGCACGACCTCGAAGAAGGTCGACAGGCGGTCGACGTCGTAGAACTCGCGGGCCAGGGTCGAGGCGAGGTCGAAGCGGAACCCGTCGACGCGCATCTCGGTCACCCAGTACCGCAGCGAGTCCATGATGAGCTGCAGAGTGTGCGGGTTGCGCACGTTGAGGCTGTTACCGGTACCCGTGTAGTCGGTGTAGTACCGGTTGTCCTCGTCCTCGAGCTTGTAGTAATGCCCGTTGTCCAGGCCCTTGAACGACAGCGTCGGCCCGAGATGGTTGCCCTCGGCGGTGTGGTTGTAGACCACGTCGAGGATGACCTCGATGCCGGCCGCGTGCAGCGCCTTGACCATCCCGCGGAACTCCTGCACCTGCTGGCCGCGGTGCCGCCGGGCGTAGCCGTGGTACGGGGCGAAGAACCCGATCGTGTTGTAGCCCCAGTAGTTCGACAGCCCCAGCTCGACCAGGCGCTGGTCGTGCACGAAGTGGTGCACCGGCAACAGCTCCAGCGCGGTGATACCCAGCCGCTTGAGGTGCTCGATGATGGCCGGGTGGCCGATGCCGGCGTACGTGCCGCGCAGCTCGTCGGGCACGTCCGGGTGGCGCATCGTCAGGCCGCGCACGTGGGCCTCGTAGACCACGGTGTGGTGGTACGGCACCCGCGGGGCGGAGTCGTTGCCCCAGTCGAAGTACGGGTTCACCACGACCGCCTTGGGCATGAACGGCGCCGAGTCGGTCTCCGACATCGACTCCGGGTCGTTGAAGTCGTACCCGTACACCGCCGGGTCCCACGCGATGTCGCCGTCGATCGCCTTCGCGTACGGGTCCAGCAGCAGCTTGTTCGCGTTGCAGCGCAGCCCCCGGGCCGGGTCGTACGGCCCGTCGACCCGGAAGCCGTAGCGCTGCCCCGGTTCCACCCCCGGCAGGTAGGCGTGCCACACGAACGCGTCGACCTCGACCAGCTTGATGCGCTCCTCGGCGTTGCGATCGTCGAAGAGGCACAGCTCGACGGACCGGGCCACCTCGCTGAATATGGCGAAGTTCGTGCCCTGCCCGTCGTAGGTCGCGCCCAACGGGTACCGGTTGCCCGGCCAGACCTGCATACTCGCTCCTGGTCTATTGCTCGGCACCGCCGTTCAACGGCGCCCTCGTTGCCACAACGTTACGTGCGTCGAAAGTTCACGCACGGGTACGCGCGAAGCTGGCTGCCATATGCCCCGCGGGCCCAATAATGAATCGTGCTCGGCGACACGTCGGATTTCCGACACGGTCGCGGGATGAATCTCCGGCAAATTCAGCCGTGGCGTGCGTTTGAAACAAGGGGGAACGGATCATAGTTGGGCACATGCCCCCCGGTTCGGTGATGACCTTCGGCCCGCATGCCTGTGCCACCCCGGCGGGATTCGAGGCGGAGTGGCTGGTCACCGACGGACTCGGGGGATACGCGACCGGCACCATCGCGGGTCTGCGCACCCGGCGGTACCACGCGCTGCTCGTCACCCCCGAACGCCGCGTCGCCCTCGCCGCCCTCGACCCGGTCCTGCGCCTGACCGGCGGGGCCGAGCACCGCCTCGCCGTGCACGAGTGGGGCTCCGGCGCGATCGACCCGTCCGGCCATCACCTCCTCGAGTCCTTCGAGCTCGTCGACGGCGTACCCCGGTGGCGCTGGCGGATCGGCGAGTACGTCCTCGAGCGCGAGGTCGCCATGGTGTACGGCCGCAACGCCGTCGCCGTCGTGCACCGCCTGGTCGCCGCCCCGCCCGGGGCACGGGTCCGGCTCACGCTCAGCGCCCTGTGCACGTGGCGCGACGCCGACACCGAACGCTGCCGCACCGGCGAGCCGCCGGCCGTCGCCGCCGCCGGCACCGGGTTCGCCGTCGAGGACGCCTACCGGGTCGACGGGCCCGGCTTCGTGCCGACCGGGGCGTGGTACCTCGACGCGTACTACCGCGAGGAGACCGCCCGCGGCCTCAACCCGGTGGAGGATCTCTGGGCCGCCGGGACGTTCGCGGCCGACCTGCGCGCCGGCGAGACCCTCACCGTCACCGCCCGCTCCGGCCTCGCCGACCCGGCCCCGCTGCCCGACGGCCCCGCCGTCGTCGAGGCGGCCCGCCGCCGCGCCCGCAAGCTCGTGCGCCAGGCCGGCGTGCGCACCGCCGCCGAGCGCCTGCTCACCCTCGCCGCCGACCAGTGCATCGTCGAGCGCGACGGGGTGCCCGACGTGATCGCCGGGTACCCGTGGTTCGGCAGCTACCTGCGCGACACCATGACCGCCTACGAGGGGCTGTTCCTGCACACCGGCCGCGCCGCCGAGGGCCGCCGGCTGCTGCGGTCCCACGCCGGCCTCGGCGCCCGCATGCGGGCCGAGGAGCTGGGCGAGGCCGACGGGCCGCTGTGGTACGTCCACGCCGTCGAACGGCACGTCGCCCGCACCGGCGACCAGGACCTCGCCGCGGAGCTGCTGCCGGCGGTGGAGGCGGTCGTCGCGGCGTACACCAAGGGCACCCGCGACGGCGTGACCGTCGACCCCCTCGACGGGCTGCTCGCCCTCGACGCCGAGCACGCCGGCCGGACCTGGATGAACACCCGGCTGCCGCGCGGCCCGGTGACCCCGCGCGACGGCAAGCCGGTCGAGCTCAACGCCTTGTGGGCCAACGCCCTCGGCGCCGTCGCCGCGCTGCGGGAACGCTGCGGCCGCGACGCGTCGGTCGTGCACACCCGCCGCGATGCCGTGCGCGCCCAGTTCGTGAAGCGCTTCCGGGCCCCGGACGGCTGGCTGCACGACATCGTCGACGCCGGCCCCGCGCCGTACCCGAAGGGCGGCTCCGGCGTCCACGACGACTCGGTGCTGCGCCCCAACCAGCTGCTCGCCTTCAGCCTGCCGTACGCGCCCGGAGCCGACGAGCCGCGCCTGCGCGATGACGTGCTGCGCGCCGTGGGCGAGAGCCTGCTCACGCCGCTGGGACTACGCACGCTCGGGCCCGGGGAGTACGGGTACGTTGGGGCGCACCGTGGTGGTGTCGTCGCCCGGGACACGGCATATCACCAGGGAACGGTGTGGCCGTGGTGGCTCGGGCCGTACGTCGACGCGATGTGTGCCGCCGGCCGGCCGGTGGACGCGCTCCCCGCCGCCATTGAGGGACATTTGGGCGAGTGCGGTCTCGGCTCGGTCAGCGAGATCGCGGAGGGTGACGCCCCGTACCGCCCGACCGGGGCGCCGTTCTCCGCCCGTTCGGTCGCGGCATTGCTGCACGCCCGTGCGGTGATCAGGCAAAACTGCAACTTGCAAGGTGCACGCCCGGCCGCTCCGGGAAAAGCAAAATTGACCCGCGAAGCCGGTCCGCGGAAGCGTCGGAACGCGCTACGGTGACAGTCGGCGACGAGAGGTATCCGCTATGCGTGTATTGATGATCGCCTGGGATTTCCCTTCTAGTGATGGACGGACCGGTGCGCTCTCGGCCGCGCTGGCCGCCGCCGGCCACGATGTCACGGTCGTCGCGCGCCACCAGCCGGGCGCCCCGTCGGCCGCGGGCGCCGTCCGTGTGGTCCGCGCCGCCGCCGCCGGGCCGCTCACCGACGACTCCGACCTCGCTCACACCATGGCCGTCAACCACCTGCTGGCCGAGGCCGCCGTGCGCACCGCGCCCGCGGCCGGCTACGACGTGATCCACGCCCACGGCTGGCTCGTCACCCACGCCGCCGTCACGCTCAAGGAGCACTTCGGCATCCCGTTCGTCGCCTCGCTGCAGGCCACCGAGGCCGGTCGTCACCAGGGCTACCTCGAGGGTGAGCAGAGCCGGTCCGTGCACTCCGTCGAATGGTGGCTGGGCTCCGAGGCCTGCCGGGTGATCGTGCCGACCGAGTACCTGCGCTGGGAGGTCCAGCACCTCTTCGACGTCCCCGCCGAGCGGGTCGACGTCGTGCCCAGCGGCATCGACCCCGACATCTGGACCGCCGAGCCCCGCGCCGTGCGGCAGGCGAGGCTCCGGTTCGCCGGCGAGGGCCCGCTGCTCGTCTTCGCCGGCCGCCTCATCGCCGAGAAGGGCGTGCAGGACCTGCTGGCCGCGATGCCCGCGATCCGCGAGCGCCACCCCGGCACCCGCGCGGTGGTGGTCGGCGACGGCTCGTACCGCGGCGCCCTGATCGAGGAGGCGCGCCGCCTCAAGCTGCACCGCGCCGTCTCCTTCCCCGGCACCCTGGACCAGCCGACCCTGGCCGCGGTCCTCGCCGCCGCGGACGCGTTCGTCATGCCCAGCCGCTACGAGCCGACCGGCACCGTCGCCCTGGAGGCCGCGGCCTCGGGCGCCGCCCTGGTCGTCGCCTCGACCGGCGGCCTCGCCGCGATCGTCGAGCACGGCGTCACCGGCATCCGCTTCCCGGCCGGCGACCCCGACGGGCTCGCCGACGCCGTCGGCGCCCTGCTGCAGGACCCGATGTTCGCCCAGACCCTCGCCACCCGCGCCCGCGCCATGGCCCGGGAGCGGCACTCGTGGCACGCGATCGCGGCCCGCACCGCGGCCGTCTACGGCGCGGCGGTCGACGAGGCCCCGGCCTTCGAGGCCCGCCGGCGCGCCACCGTCCTCGGCAGCGGCCTGCCCGTCGTCTTCGTCCCGCCCGGCAACCTCCTCGCCGACCCGCCGAGCGTGCCGGTGGGCGAACGGCCGTCGAGCCTCGTCCGCGCGGCCGCCGAGGAGGCCGCCTGGCAGGCCGGCGCCGACGCGGCGCGGGCGGCGCTGGCCGCGGAGGGCCGGCGGTGGTCCGAGCCGGCGGCACGGGAGGCGGCCGACCGTGACGCCGCCGCCCGGGCGGCCGCGGCGCCGTTCGACGTGCTGATGGCGGCCGTCGAGCGCCGCTGACGCCTACGTGTGGGTGGCCAGCCATTCCTGCAGCGGCCGGCAGCCGCGCAGGAACGTCTCGACGTGCCCGCGGGCCTTGGCCGTGCCCAGCCACGGCTTCAGCGGGAACTGGTGCCAGGCGATGAGCCCCTTGTGGCGCAGCAGTTCCGCCCGCGGGTGCTCCTTGTCGAAGCCGCGCGGCACCGTCTTGAGCTGCTCGTGCGACGTCACCGACCAGCCGCGCCCCTCCAGCTCCGCCACGATGCCGGCGAGCCACAGCCCGCTGGCGTCGGCGGCGACGGCCTGGCGGTACCGGGCCAGCCGCGCCGGTTCCATCATGTACGCCCCGGCGCCGGCGGCGAGCCCCGCGGCCGTGAGCTGGAGGTAGCCGCCGCGCTCGAAGGAGGCGGCGCACGACGTCTTGTACGGGGACTTGTCGGCGCTGAAGCGCACGTCCCGGTACGGCCGGAAGATCTTCGCCGGTCCGAACTCCGGCTCGAGCTCCGCGAGCAGCTCGGTCATCGGGCCGCGCACCTGGTCGTCGTACGTGCTCTTGTGCGCGGTCCAGTACGTCTTGGAGTTGTCCGCCTCGAGGCCGTCGTAGAACTCGAGCGCCTCGGCGGGCCAGCCACGGAACGTCACGCCCTGGAGCTTACGACGAGACCACCAGGTGCCGGTTGGCGCGCAGGTACTCCACGATCCCCGGCGGCGCCGAGGCGGGCGAACCGGCGGCGAAGGGCGGGCGCGGGTCGTACTCGATCGCGAGCTGGATCGCCTGCGCGACCTGGGGTCCGGCGATCCGCCCGGCGAGGGTGAGGGCAAGGTCGATGCCGGCGGAGACGCCGGCCGCGGTGGCGTACTTGCCGTCGATGACCACCCGTTCGGGCGAGGGCGTCGCACCGTACTCCCGCAGCTTGTCGGTGACGAGCCAGTGGGAGGTGGCGGCGCGCCCGCGCAGCAGCCCGGCGGCGGCGAGGATCAGCGAGCCGGTGCACACCGACGCCATCCACGTCGCGGTGCCGTCGACCGTGCGCAGCCACTCGTGCAGCTCCTCGTCGCCGACCTGGGCGGCGATGTCGGGGCCGCCGGGGACGACGACGAGGTCCGGGTCGGAGACCTCGGAGAAGTCGCACGTCACGCCCAGGCTGAGCCGGCCGGTGTCCGTCGTGACCGTGCCCCGGCCCGAGCCGGTGAACACGATCTCGGCGCCGGGCAGGCGGGACAGGACCTCGTAGGGTCCGACGATGTCCAGGGCGGTCATCCGGGGGTACAACACCATCGCGGTTCGCATTTCAGAATCGCTCCCGATAGTCGGCCGGGCCGACGCCCAGCTCGCGGACGAAGGCGCGGCGCAGCGCCTCCGGTGTGCCGTATCCGCACTCCTTGGCCACCTCTTCGACGCCGTGGTGGCCCTCTTCGAGCAGCCGGCGGGCGGCCTCGAGGCGCACCCGGTCGACGTAGCGCCCCGGCGGCGTGCCGACCTCGGCCGCGAAGGCGCGGCTGAACTGGCGCGGCGACAGGTTGGCGCGGCGGGCCAGCGCGGGCACGGACAGGTCGGCGCCGGGGTGCTCGGCCGCGTACCGCTGGATCTCCCGCAGCGGGTCCCGGACGGCGACCTGGGCCGCGAGCTGGACACTGAACTGCCGCTGCCCGCCCGGCCGGCGCAGGAACATGACGAGGTGCCGGGCGATGCCGAGCGCGACGTCGCGGCCGAGGTCGGCCTCGACCAGGGCGAGGGCCAGGTCGATGCCGGCGGTGACCCCGGCCGAGGTCCAGATCGCCCCGTCGCGCACGAAGATCGGCTCCGCGTCGACGGTGACCTGCGGGAAGCGCCGCGCCAGCGACGCGCATTTGTCCCAGTGCGTGGTGGCCCGCCGCCCGTCGAGGAGCCCGGCCTCGGCCAGCAGGAACGCGCCGGTGCAGACCGACATCAGCCGCGGCGCGCGCGGGCCGTGCTCGCGCAGCCAGGCGACGAGCCGCGGGTCGTTCGTGCGGGTGCCGTCGCCGCCGGGCACGACGAGCAGGTCGGCGTTCCCGGCCGCGGCGAGTGTGACGTCGGGCAGCAGCCGCAGGCCGCTGGAGGTGCGCACGGGGAGTCCGTCGAGGCCGGCGATCCGGGTTTCGTACCGCCCGCCCGCCGCGTTGGCCCCGGTGAAGACCTCGAGGGGGCCGGTGACGTCGAGGCTCTGGACCCCGTCGAAGACCAGGATCACGACTTGCTGCGCCGCCGTCATGCGGTCGATCCTGGCGGTTCGTTCGGCACGTCAGCAACGACGGGCTTCCCACCTTTTCGGCCATGCCCGGGTTTTTGTCGTACCCCTGTTCTAAGTTGGAGACATGTTCAGGGCACTGCTCCACCGTCGGGTCTCGGCCGCCGGCGCGTCGGCGTCGGCTCCGATCCGTTGGTGGGGTCGGTCAGCCGGCGCGGCGGCGGCGCGGTTTCGCTGGTGGGACCGGTCAGCCGGCGCGGCGGCGGGCGCGGCGCATCGCCAGTTCGTCGCCGCCGGTGAACGCCTCGCCGGCGCTGCCGGTCGCGGGGAGCGCGGGCAGCTCCTCGCCGGTGGTCGCGGCCTCGGCCGGCAGGTGCGACAGGGTGCCCTCGATCTCCTTGAACGCCCCGGATATGGCGATGCCGAAGACGCCCTGCCCGCCCTGGAGGAGGTCGACGACCTCTTCGGGGGACCGGCACTCGTAGACGGTGGTCCCGTCGGAGATGAGGGTGATTCCGGCGAGGTCCCCGACTCCGCGCGAGCGCAGCGTGTCGATGGCCTTGCGGATGTTCTGCAGGGAGACCCCGGCGTCGAGGAGGCGCTTGACGACCTTGAGCACGACGATGTCGCGGAAGGAGTAGAGGCGCTGGCTGCCGGAGCCGCTCGCGTCGCGCACGGAGGGGACGACGAGCCCGGTGCGGGCCCAGTAGTCGAGCTGGCGGTAGCTGATGCCCGCGGCGTGGCAGGCGGTGGGCCCGCGGTATCCGACGTCGTCGGCGTCCGCGATCCCGGACGTGCGGCCGTTTTCGAAGCCCGTGCCGGACCCGGTGCTGGAACCCGCCTCAAAGGCGTCCACGTCGCCTCCGATGCTGCTGCTGTGGTGGTGGCCCGGGTGGGCGGTGCCGGCGCCCGGGTGGGGACGGTGGTCGAGCTGCGGACCGGCGGCGTACGCGGGGCCGGCCGTGCGGTGATCCATGGTCGGGGTCACCTGGGCGTGCTCAGTGGCATGGCCGGGTATCCCGGGATCGGGCGGCTGTTGCATTGCGACCCACCTCCAGCGTCAACACCCGCAACCCTATAGCGCACCTTGAGGGTCGGCGGGGAGGTAACGCCGCGACACGCCGCGTGCCGGTGCGGGAAACCTTGCGCGCGTCCACCCGCGCCGGCGGCAAACCGTCGGTGACGGCACCCCGACGCTGCGGTTGACCCAGGCTCGACGCTACCTGTCCGGCCCCGGAAGACAAGCGCGTTCACCGAACTGCGCAGCCGAATCCGCCCACGTCACACGGCCGTGTGCCCGTTTTGTTACCCGCGGCCGCCACCCCGCCGACTCGGCCCACCCGCGCTCACCCCCGGGCGGCGGCCGGCGCGTGCCGGGACGGGCGCGGGGGAATCACCCGCCCCGTGGTTGAGGTGCTTCGCCCGCGCTCACCCGTGCCGGCGTACGTGGTTTCCGCATTCACCCGCGGCGTTCACCTGCACGCCCGGGCGCGTCGCGCCGGCGCCGGTTCGCCGAGGGGGCGGCGGGCCGGGATCACTGCTTGGCCGGCCGCCTGCGCTTTCGGCTCGGCCGGTTTGGGCCCGGCCCCGCCGCTTTGCGTTGCGGTGACCGGTGGGTGCGGCGTGTCTGTGGTGTTCGGCCGTGGCCACGGGTTTCTGCGCTGCCGGGCGGGTCGACTGCCTGTCCGCGGGGTGAGTGCGGCGTGCCGGTGGCAATCCGCGACGAGGTCGGCGCGGACCCTGGACCTGTATGGCGTCCGTCCGCCGCTGATCCGCTGCCTGGGTGTCAGTACGGTGCGTGGCTCGCGGTCATCTGCCGGGCTGCCAATCCCGTCCGCTCGGGCGCGGCCTTCTCCGCTTTCTGAAATCGCCGGGCGCCGCCGGCCGCGGTCCGGCCGATGTCAGCCGGCGAAGTCCTCCGGGCGGACCTGCTCCAGGAACTCGCGGAACTTCTCGACCTCGTCCTCCTGCTCGTCGGGAATGACGATGGCGGCCTCGGTCAGGACCTGGTCAGCGCAGCGGATCGGGGCGCCCACGCGCAGGGCGAGCGCGATCGAGTCGCTGGGACGGGCGGAGACCCGGACGTTGTCGCCGATGACGAGCTCCGCGTAGAAGATGTTGTCGCGCATCTCCACGATCTCGACGGCGTGCAGCGGGGCCTTGAGGGCCGCGAGCATGTCGCGCATCAGATCGTGGGTCAGGGGTCGGGCCGGCTTCACGCCCTGCTGCTCGTAAGCGATCGCGGTGGCCTCTACCGCGCCGATCCAGATCGGCAGGTAACGGTCCCCGTCGACCTCCTTGAGCAACACGATGGGCTGATTGGTAGGCAGCTCCACGCGAACTCCGACCACATTCAGCTCTCGCACTGCCGCCTCCGTGTCGACTTGCCTCTCCCTGCACGTTACACGGACTCCACCGCAGTCGTGCCACTCGCGATGCCGGTGTGATGTGCCGAGTGGTGAAGATCGCCCAGGAACGAGGGCTGCGCGAAAGGTCCCGTTCACCCAGGTTTCTCCCGGAAGGGGGAGAACGTCCCTCCGGTGGGGGACGCCATGGGACGTCCTGGGCCGTGGAGGAACGCCGTGAGGACGTCCCGGGCGGCAGAGAAGGCGGTGGGGACGTCCCGGTCGTGGCTGAGGAACGACGGAGACGGGAGCCGGCCCTACTTGCCGAGGATCTCGCGCAGGCCCGCGCGCACCAGGGCGGCGTGCACACGCTGGGTCAGGGCCGCCAGCTCGTGGACCGCGTCCGCCGCCCGGGCACGCCCCGCCGGGCCGTTCTGCCGGGTCAGCGGGGTCACGAGCTGGCTGAACAGGCCGATCTCGCGATCCGCGGCGGCCCGGTACGCGCGCAGGTGCCTCGGCTCCACGCCGAACTCGGCCAGGCGCGCGGCGGCCGTGGCCACCTCGAGCGCGTCGGCGTCGTAGCCGGCGCCCGGGCGGGGCTTGAGCAGGCCGTGGTCCTCCAGGGCCTGCAGCGCGGCGTCGGTGAGGCCGGCCTTGTCGAGGAGCTCGGCGCGGGTGAGGCGGGTCTCCGCGGGTGCCTCGGCGGGTACCGAATCGGACACGTCGGTCAGGGGCTCGCGCATGGTCGCGAGGTGCTCGCGGATGACCCTCAGCGGCAGGTACTGGTCGCGCTGCGCGGTCAGCACATAGCGCAGCCGGGCCACGTCCGTCCAGGTGTACTTGCGGTAGCCGGCCGGCGTGCGGCGCGGCTCGACGAGTCCCTCGGTCTCCAGGAAGCGCAGCTTGGAGATGGTGACGTCGGGGAAGTCGCCGCGCAGGTGCGCGAGGACCTCGCCGATGCTCATGAGACGCTCACCCCGGGTGATGTCCTCACCCGGGGTGGGGTTGTTCCAGGCGGCCGCCGACGCCGTCATCGCCTCAGCTCTCGTCGGGGCGCGGTCCTGCCACGAAGACGAGGCGGAACTTGCCGATCTGGACCTCGTCGCCATTGCTCAGCGTGGCCGCCTCGACCCGCTCGCGGTTGACGTAGGTGCCGTTGAGGCTGCCGACGTCGCGCACGGTGAAGGTGCCGCCCTCGCGGTGGAACTCGGCGTGGCGGCGCGAGACCGTCACGTCGTCGAGGAAGATGTCGCTGTCCGGGTGCCGGCCGCTCGTGGTCACGTCGTGGTCGAGCAGGAAGCGCGCGCCCGCGTTCGGGCCGCGGCGCACCGCCAGCAGGGCCGTGCCCGGCGGAAGTGAACCCGACATGCGGGTGGGCACCATGTCGTTGTCCGGCCCCTCGATGGCATCCTCAATGGCGCCAAGGTTGAGCGTGGACGTGACGTCGAGCGGGGGAAACTCGTCGTCTGGGCGCGTCATCGAACCACCTCACGGTCGTATGTCGGGATCAGCCGGATGCATCGGAAGCCGATTCACGCATACGGTTGACTGAGCGAGCCTAGTCACGCGCGAAATCACGGGTCAACCGGACGCGCGGCACGTGCGTACTACAAAAGCACGTGCGTCCTGAAAAATGAACGTTCAGCCGGCGGTGAGCGCCTCGTACGCCTTGGCGTCGAGCAGCGCGTCGACGGCCGCCGGGTCGGTGACCTTGAGCTCGACGAGCCAGCCCTCGCCGTACGGGTCGGAGTTGATGAGCTCCGGCGCGCCCTCCAGGGCGGGGTTGACCGCGACCACCTCACCGGCGACGGGCGCGTAGATCTCCGAGACGCTCTTGGTCGACTCGACCTCGCCGAGCGACCCGCCGGGCTCGAAGGCGGCCCCGACCTCGGGCAGCTGGACGAAGACGATGTCGCCCAGCGAGTCCTGCGCGTAGTGCGTGATGCCGACCTTGAAATTGCCATCCCCGGCGGGGGCGAGCCATTCGTGTTCGGTGGTGTACCGCAGATCGTCGGGAATCACGTCAAGTCCTTCTTCGGTCGGCTGGCTATTGAGCGGGCTTGGCGTACTGCAGCGCACCGGCATTGTGCAACGCGTTGACGTGCACCGGGTCCATTTCGCGCACGGAAACCGTACCGCCGTGCTGGCGGACACTGTCCACGACCCCTCCCGGGATGTTCAGCGCCGTCCGCATGGTGTCCGGTCCTCCGATGACCGTGATCGTATACGGCGCGGTCACCGTCGTCCCGTCGACCACGAGGCGGCCCGCCTGCGGGGCGTCCACGAAGTACGTCGACGCCACGACGCGCACCGCGGGCCCGCCGGCCCCGGCGATCTGCATGGCCTCGGCCCCGGCCCCGCGCAGCTCCTCGATGGCGTCGAGCACGGTTTCGGATTTTATTGCCTCGGTACCCGCCATGAGGTCGATCTGCAAACCAGGCCCCTCGGCGGGGAGGGTCCCGGCGAGGATTCCGAGCTCGTCGGCGCGCTTGCGGGCCTCGGCCAGGGCCGCGTCGCGCCCCTGGGCGCCGGAGTCGAGCTGCCGCTGGGTGTCCTCGAGGTCGCCGATCTCGCTGCGGAGCCGGTCCTGCTGCGCGTCGAGGTCGGAGAGGATGCGCACGAGGTCCTCCGGCCGGGCGGAGGACAGCTCGGCGTCGCTGCCGCCGGCCTTGAACTGCACCGCGACGGCGAAGCCGAGCAGGGCCAGCAGCACGGCGATGACGAGGTTGGCGGATCGGCCCACGGCTCAGGCCCGGAACAGGTGCCGGCGGATGGCCGCCACGTTGCCGAAGATCCGCACGCCGAGCACGACGACGACCCCGGTGGACAGCTGCCCGCCGACGCCGAGCTTGTCGCCCAGGTACACGATCAGCGCCGCGACCAGCACGTTGGACACGAACGACACGACGAACTGCTTGTCGTCGAAGATGCCGTCGAGCTTGGCCCGCAGCGCGCCGAAGACGGCGTCGAGCGCGGCGACGACGGCGATCGGCAGGTACGGCTGCAGCCCGAGCGGCACCGACGGCTCGAGGAAGACGCCGGCCGCAACCCCGATGGCCAGGGCGATCACGGCGATCATCGGGTGGGACCTCCAGAGGGAGAGGGTGTCCGGGCGTACTTCAACGGCGGCTCGCCGGAGCCGGCGAGCGTCAGGTTCGTGCGTTTCTTCACGCTGAACTGCATCCGATACTCCTCGACGTACCGCTTGAACCGCTTCGCCGTGCCCGAGGCGCCGAACGTGTCGGCGATGTCCGGCGGCCCGATCGCGGTGACCTCGTAGGGGCTGGTCACCGGCCGGAAGTCGACGAGGATGACGCCGCCCGCGGCCCGGATCGTGCCGGTCGCGGTGAGCCGCTGGCCGTTGACCGCGACCGCCTCCGCGCCGGCCTGCCACAGCCCGTTGGCGATGTCCTGCAGGTCGCGGTCGAGCACGACGCCGAGGTTCTCCTGGGTGGTGCGGCCGGTGACCGGGTCGACCTGCGGCGGCGCGTCGGCGATGCGGACCGCCACCCCGTCCCCGGTTACCTTGCCGGTGCCGGTGCCGGCGGCGAGGTCGCGCAGCCGGGCGGCGCTGTCGCCGTCGGCGAGGGCGTCGTCGCGGGCCCGGTCCACCTGGGCCCGCAGGTCGGCGGCGCGCCGCTGCAGGTCGTCGGCGGTCTGCTGGCGGGAGCGCACGTCGGCGACGAGGTCGTCGCGGGCCTTGGAGGTGCCCGGGGCGGCCTGCACCACCTGGTGGTACGCCACCGCGAACAGCAGGCCGATGGCCAGCATCGCCGCGGCCGTCAGCCACCGGCCCGACTTCGGCGGGGGCGCGTCCCCGCGGCGGGCGGCCGCGGCCGCGTACCCGGGGTCGAGCGGGTTGCGGAACAGCTCGCCGAGCAGGTCGTCGCGGCGCGGCGAGGTCACGACACGCCGGCGGCCGCGGCCCGCCCCGCGCGGACGTGCACCGTGGCCTGGATGACGTAGAAGACGGCGGCGACCCAGTAGAGGACGATGCCCCACCACAGCAGCGCCCAGCCGCTGGGCTGCGCCCACGAGCGCGCGGAGTCGGAGTAGTGCGCGAGCAGCATCATCGGGAAGCCCATGAGCAGCACCGCGGTGGCGGTCTTGCCCACGTAGTGCACCGGCGGCGGGCCGTGGCCGAGGATCCGCAGCACCACCAGGACCAGCACCATCACGGCCTCGCGGGCCAGCAGCGCGATCGTGAACCACCAGGGCACGACGTCCTTGAACGTCAGCGCGAACAGGGTGGCGAGGATGTACAGCCGGTCGGCGAGCGGGTCCAGCAGCTCACCGAGGCGGCTGACCTGCTTCAGGCGGCGCGCCGCGAACCCGTCGACCCAGTCGCTCAGCCCGCCGATGACGAGCACGGCGACGGCCCAGCCGGTCGCGTCGGTGGCGAGGAACAGGTACAGGAACAATGGCACGCCGAGCAGGCGCGTAAAACTGATGAGGTTCGGGACGGTGAGCACCGGCCCGAGACCCTGCCGGTCTGCCACGCCCGGAATGCTAACAGCCCGCACGGGTGACCTCGTGGAGGCGCTCGCGCCGCGCCGGGTAGCGTCGCGCCCCATGAGGCGGACGATCGCCGTTGTTCTGGCATTGGTACTGCAGGGCTGCTCGCACTCCGCGACCCGGCCCCCGGCCCCGCCGCCTTCGGCGGAGGCGTCGGCCCTCCCGGCCGCCGGGGGCGGGCTCGGGGCCGCGCCGGCGTCCGCGTCCGCGTCGTCCGCCAAGGCCGGTCCGTGCACGATCTTCCCGGCCGACAACGTCTGGCACGCCGACGTCTCCAAGCTCCCGGTACACCGGGACTCGGCCTCCTGGGTCGCGAGCATCGGCGCCGCCGCGCACGCCCACCCCGACTTCGGCACCACGTTCGGCATCCCGGTGACGAGCGTCCCGGCGGGCCAGGCCGGGGTGAAGGTCACCTTCGAGTACGCCGGCGAGAGCGACCCCGGCCCCTACCCGATCCCGCGCAACGCCCGCGTCGAGGGCGGCGCCGACGCCGGCGGCGACCGGCACGTGATCGTCCAGGACACCGCGGCCTGCAAGGCGTACGAGCTCTACAACGCCACCGTGCAGGGCGACGGCAGCTGGAAGGCGGGCTCCGGCGCCGTGTACGACCTGCGCGGCAACGCCCTGCGCAAGAGCGGCTGGACCTCGGCCGACGCCGCGGGCCTGCCGATCCTGCCCGGCCTGCCCCGGGCCGACGAGGCCGCCGCAGGGAAGATCGACCACGCCATCCGGTTCACCGCGCCGAAGACCCGCAAGGCCTTCATCTGGCCGGCCCGCCACGCCGCGTCCGACGCCACCGACGCGGCCCTGCCGCCGATGGGCGCCCGGTTCCGGCTCAAGGCGTCGGTCGACATCTCGAAGTACCCGCCGCAGGCCCGGGCGGTGGCGCAGGCGCTGAAGACGTACGGCGCGATCCTGGCCGACAACGGCTCCCCGTGGTACTTCACCGGCACCGAGGACGCGAAGTGGAGCAACACTCAGCTCGACGCGCTCAAGGCGCTCAAGGGCACCGACTTCGAGGCCGTCGATTCGTCGCTGCTGATGGTCGACGCCAACTCGGCCCGCTGCCGCCCGTGACGGGCTAAGTTCACCGCGTGACCCGCAAATCGAAGCCGATCACGGCGATCACGTACGCGGAAGTCCGCCGGATGGTCGCCGACGACCAGCCCGCGCTGCTGGCGGCGGCGGACCGGCTCATCACCGCGAGCCTCCTGCTCGCCCCGGCGGTGCTGGGCCCGCTGGCGGTACCACTGCTGGGACTGTTCGATCTCAAGAGCGACGCCGTGCGGCTGGCCGGTGACCTCGCGCGCGGCCTGGCCCGGCGCGGGGAGGGCTTCCTGCACCGCTCGGAGTCGCTCGCGGCCGCGCACCTGCTCATCACCCACACGGCGTTCTGGGCTGCGGCCGACGGCGAGCTCGGCGAGCTGCTACGCGCCGGCGACGGGCCCGAGACCCGGGAGTCCCCGGACGTTGCGGTGCCCGCGGCCGAGGAGGCGTACGCGGGCCTGCCGCCGGTGTCGCTGCCCCATCCGGCCGCCCGCTTCGCCGACGAGGACCAGCAGCGGCTGGCGATGTACACCGCGATGGCCGCCCGCCTCGCCGAGGGGGCCCGCGACTTGGGCGAGTGGGAGCGCGAACGGCTCCGGGCCGGCTGCGCGGCGCTGCCGGAGCTGGCCATGCGCCACTACTACGCGCAGTACCTCGACCTGATGCTGACCGGCCGCGACTTCTTCGCCTGGGCGGCCGCCTACGAGCACGCCAAGACCCAGGCCCTCGTCGTCGAGCAGACCGCCGCGATCGACTCCCGGCTCGGGCTGGTGCTCGCCGCCGTCGAGGGCGTCGACGTCGGCCTGCGCCGCCTCGCCGCGGCCCTGTCCGCCCCGGCCGGCCAGGTGCACACCGAGGTCACCACCGCCCTCGCCCTGGCCCACGAGCGGCAGGCGCTGGAGCCCGTCGTCGTCGACGAGTTCGAGACGCTGCGGTACCCGGCGCGCATCGACGCCTTCGTCCCGCAGCCCTACCGGGAGCTGCGCTACCCGGCGGCGCGGGTGAGCCTCGAGGACGAGCGGCTGTGGGCGGCGCGGCCGTACCGCGACGACATCGCCGCCGCGATGGTCCTCGCCCTCGAGTCGGCGTACAGCGTCACCGCCCCGCTGCTCGTGCTCGGCCACCCCGGCTCCGGCAAGTCGCTGCTCACCCAGGTGCTCGCCGCGCGCCTGTCCGCCGTCGGGCACCACGTGGTGCGGCTGGAGCTGCGCGACGCCACGCCCGGCACCCCGGTACAGACCCAGATCGAGGAGCAGATCCGCCGCGACTGCGGCCACGACGTCAACTGGGCCGAGTTCGGCCGCGCCCTCGCCGGGCGCCCGGTGCTCGTGATCCTCGACGGCTACGACGAGCTGCTGCAGGCCAACGGTCAGGTCTTCGCCGACTACCTGCAGCAGGTGCACGCCTTCCAGCGCCGCGAGCTCGACCTGGACCGGCCCGTGCGGATGCTCGTCACCAGCCGGGTCACGCTCATCGACAAGGCCGTCGTCCCGCCTGGCACCGCCGTGCTGCGCCTCGCCGAGTTCGACCACGACCGGCAGATCACCTGGGCGCGGCAGTGGAACGACCTCAACGCCGGGCATTTCCACCGCACCGGCGTGCGCCCGTTCACCCCGCCCGCCGCCCCGGGCCTGCGGGACCTCGCCGGGCAGCCGCTGCTCCTGCTGCTGCTGGCCATCTACGACTCCCAGGCCAACCAGCTCGCCGACACCGCCCTCGACCGCAGCTCGCTGTACCACAGCCTCCTGCGCCGCTTCGTGGAGCGCGAGCTGACCAAGGGCGCCGCGGCCGCCGCGGCCTTCCACGCCGCCGCCGAGACCGACCGGCGCGCGGCCGTCGAGCGCGAGCTCGACCGCCTCGGCCTCGCCGCCCTCGGCATGTTCAACCGGCGCGCCGTGCACATCAGCCGGGCCGACCTCGACGCCGACCTCGCCTACCACCGGGCGCTGCGCCGCACCGAGGGCGGAACCCTGAGCCCGGCCGACGCGGTGCTCGGCAGCTTCTTCTTCATCCACGAGTCCCGCAGCCGCTCGGGCGACCCGGACGACTCCAGCCGCGGCGCGGCCGCGTCCTTCGAGTTCCTGCACAACACCTTCGGCGAGTTCCTCACCGCCGACCTGATCCTGCGCCGGGTCATCCTGCTGGCCGCGCAGATCCACGTGTACCGCACCAGCCCGCTCCTGGCCGGCGACCTCGAGGCCAAGCTCGCCGACCCGGGAGACGAGTGGTACGCCGCGCTCGCCTTCGAGGCCCTGCACCACCGCCCCCTCGTCGCCCAGATGCTGCGCGAGTGGCTGCCCCACCGCCTCGCCGCGGACGGTCTCGACCCCGCCGGCTTCGCCTCGGCCCTGCACGCCCTCGTCGACCGGCAGCTCGCGCTGGTGCTGCACGCCTCGCCGCCGCGCTGGTTCACCGACGGGGCCGGCCGGGCCCCCTACCCGGGGCTGCCGCTGCTCGGGTCGCTGGCCGTCTACAGCCTGAACCTGGTCGTGGTGGCGGCGGTCCTCGACCGTCTGCCGGTCTCGGACCTCGCCGCCGACGACGCGACGTCGGACTGGGCCCGGCTGACGTCGCTGTGGCGCTCCTGGTTCCCGTCGAAGTCGCTGGTCGGCCTCGTGGGCGTGCTGCACGGCGCCCGTTCGCCCGGCGTCGTCGAGTTCACCCGCGCGACCGGGGTCGAGTACGGCGGGCCCGAGGTGGTGCGCGACGCCGTGTACGAGGCCGCGGTGGTCGCCGTCGGGCTGGCCGACGACCTGACGGCGGGCCTGGCCACGCTGGTGATCGGCCGCTCGGAGCCGGACGGGCGGCTGCTGCTGCAGCGGTCCCTGGACTTCCTGGACCGGGCCGGGTTCGACACGCGGTGGGAGCGCATCGCCCAGCAGACCCGGGAGACCGGGGTGCTGCCGGCGATCCCCGTTTCGGGCAGCAACGCGGCCCTCGCGGAGGCGTGCGCGCTCGGCCAGGACCGGGAGCTGCCGCGGCTGCGCCTGACCGGTTCCGACGCGCCGCCGATCGCCGCGGTGACCTGGGTGAAGGCGATTGCCGATCCGGCCTGGCGGCTCGCGCAGATGGTGGGCTCGCCCCCGACGGCGCCGTTGCTGCGGTCCTGCCGCCACATCGGCTGGGCCCACCCGTTCGAAGCCCCCGGCGGCGCCGACTTCGGCACGGCGGTCGAGTACGCGCTGCTGCAGCTCCTGATCGGCGACGGCCTGGAGGCCGCCGACGCCCTGGTGGCCGAGCGGATCGGTGCCGCGGGCGCTCTGGCCGGCCTGCCGGAGGACTCCTGGCTGGCCCTGCTGCGCGCCCTCGACCGGTTCCCGCGCACCGCGGCGGCGCTGGCGGCCGGCGCCGGCCGGGGCGACCGGCGGATCCTGACCCGGTTCGTGCTCGATCCCCAGGCCGCGGACGTGCCCGCGGTCCGGGATGCCGCCAACCGGGCCAGCACCGCCGTGCATGCGGTTCTGCTGCACGCCGCGCGCCGCCACGACGCCGCGGGCATGTTCGCGCGGGTGTTCAGCCTCGGCCCGGACACGGAGGCGGAGGCCCGGGAGGTGCTGGGCCTGCCGCGCGTGCCGTCCGCCGCCGACCCGGACGTGCTCGGCGACCTGGCGTGGCTGCGGGAGGCGCGGTTCGCCTAGTGGATCAGGGCGATCGTGAAGTCGGCGCCCTGGGGGTGGTAGGCGTGGTCGATCCGCCAGCGGTTGGTCAGGGCGGCGGCGAAGCGGCCCAGGACCGACGGGTCGGCGTACAGCTCGTCCTCGGCCCGGGCGGCGTCCGGGCGCTGGGCGCTGAGGAAGTTCGCGGCCACGGCCCGCCAGGAAATGTCGTACGCCTGTTCTAAAGTGTCGAGGTAGTAGAGCGGGTCGTCCGGGTCGGCGAACTGGAAGATGCCGCTGGCGAACACGTAGTCGTGGCGGCCTGGGGGCGGGGCGCCCAGGGGCAGCCGCGAGACGTTGGGGACGCCGCGGGCGGCGGCGCGCTCCACCATGCGGGGGTCCAGGTCGATGCCGGTGTACTGGAACGGGAGGTTCATGTCGCGGAGGTGGAAGTACAGGTCGCCGGGGCCGCAGCCCCAGTCGAGCACGGTGCCGCCCGCGTAGCCGGCGGCGCGGGTGAGGGCCTCGAAGCGGACGCGCTGGAGGGCCTCGCTGCCCCAGCCGGCCACCCGCCACGGAGGGCCGTCCAGCCCGGCGTGGAAGGCGGCGATGCGGTGGGCGCGGTCCTGCGGGGGCTCAGTCATGCAACGGCCGCGCCCCGGCGAGGATCGCGTCGACGGTCTCGGGCGGCGACTGGTCGGACGTGTCCAGCCACAGGCCGATGCGCGGGGTGCGCTCGCGCAGTTCGGCGTCGAGGGACTCGACGGTCCAGCCGTACGGGTCGTAGGCGGACTTCGCGCGGCCCGACTCGCGGGCCGACACGGCGGAGGGGGTGGGGCCGAGCGCGACGACGAACAGGGGGCGGGCCCGGATCGCGGCGACCATCGCCGGCAGGTGGGCCCCGAGGACCACGTCCTGCGCGACCACCGTGAAGCCGGCCTCGTGGTAGGTGTCGGCGGCGCCCGCGGTCAGGCGGTGGCGCAGGGCGAGCTGGGCGGCGGCCTCGGCGCTCGGGGCCGGCGTCATGTCGGCGCGGCCGTTGACGACCATGCGGCGGAAGGCGTCGCCGCGCAGGTGCACCGAGCGGGGGAGGCGCTCGGCCAGCGCCTGGGCGACCGTCGACTTGCCCGATGCCGGGATGCCCGTGATCAGGTACACGGCCGGGCCCGCCGTCATCGGGCCAGCCGGGTGCGGATCAGCAGGTCGTTCAGGGCCGGGGCGGCCGACGGTGCCGCGGGGAGCTTCGACGCGTCCCGGGCCGCCTCCAGGTCAGCGGTCAGCCTCGCCACGTCCGCGGCCAGGCGGGCCGGGGACACCAGCGACTCGGGCAGGGCGTGGTGCTCGCCGGCCTTCTTGGCCTCGATGAGGTCCGGGACGTACGGCAGGGTGTTGAGCACCCGCAGGTCGGCCTCGACCTCGCCGGTGCGCATGAGGTGGATGCCGGTGTGCAGGACACGCAGCGTGTAGAGGGCCGGCTTCAGCTCGCCCGTCTTCGAGTACAGCAGCCACTGGCCCGACGCGAAGCCCAGGTAGTGGCGGGCGTGCTCCGGGGTCAGGCAGTGCGGGGCCAGGGCCTTGAGCTGCTCGTGCAGCGGCGACGTGCGCACGAGCAGCGGGGAGAGCAGCTGTTCGAGGACGTAGCCGTTCGGGCGCAGCAGCAGGCGGATGAACTTCGCCAGTTCCTGGCTCACCACGTCGAGCTCCATGCCCTCGCGGACGCCGCCCGACTCGACCGTGCCGGGGCCGGTCTCCAGGCCCACCACCTCGTCCAGCGGCAGGATGTGGCACGCGCGGAGGTCGAGGTCCGAGTCCACGGACGCGAAGCCGTACAGGTGGGCGCCGCTCACGGTGGCGAACGCGAGCGGGTAGGGGTGCTCGTCGGCCACCTCGCCGGCCCAGGCCGGGATGCCGTCCGGGATCGGGGGAGGGGCGGCCGGGGCGGGCTCCCGCGGTACCGCCGCCGGGGCTCGCAAGGCGAACAGGAAGCGCTCCACGGCGGCGCGGTCCGGCTCCTCCGGCAGCTTCGACTCCGACTCCGCGGCGGCGAGGTCGGCGGACAGGGCGGCCGCCAGGGCCTGGAACTCCTCCCAGCTCAGCTCGCCCCGGCGGATCGCCAGGAGCTCGTCGCGCCGGGCGGACACGTCGACCAGGACCTCGCCGGTGCGCAGCACGTGGGCGCCCGCCCGCAGCAGGCGGGCCATGTGCATCGCCTGCTTCCAGCGCACCTCGCCGGTGCGGGCGCGGACCGACGTGAGCTTGTTGAGCTGGTCGCGGGCGTAGTCGCCGTAGGTGCGGGCCGCCCGGCGGGACAGGAACGCCGGGCGCAGGTCCAGCAGCGCCCGGCCGGCGTCGGTGACGTGCTCGACCAGGGGCGACGACAGGCACTCCCACACCGTCGGGTTCGCGGCCAGGGCCAGGGTGCAGGCCCGCTCGACCTCCCACGAGAACTCCTCCGGCCGCGGGCCCTCCACGTGCGTGGGCGGCTTGTCGAGGGACCAGAAGGCGTCGGTGGGCGCCTGGAACACGCCCCGGCGGTCGGTGTCCGAGGCCGGGCCGTCGAGCCCGTACGCCCGGGAGCCGACGACCGCCGAGTAGATCGTGTGCTTCGCCACGATGGTCAAGTCCTGCACAGTTGGTAGGGTAGGCGTGCCGGCAATACCCGCGTGGGAGAGACCGCTGAGCACGTCAGCGGCGCCGAAGGGGCAAATCCTCCCCGGAACCTCTCAGGCAAAAGGACCGCTGCGGGTTGGCACCTCTGGAGTCTTCGACAGAGGGGGAGGAGCGTGTCCGCCCCTGCCCCGAGACCCAGAGAGTGCGCCCATGACCAGTTTTGCCGCGCGGCACATCGGCCCGAGCGCCGACGAACAGGCCCGCATGCTCAAGACCGTCGGGTACGAGACGGTCGAGGATCTCATGACCGCCGCCATCCCGGGCTCGATCCGCTGGCACCAGCCGCTCGACCTGCCGCTCGCCGCGTCCGAGGCCGAGGTCCTGGCCGAGCTGCGGGCGCTCGCGTCGGCGAACCGGCCGCTCGTGTCGATGATCGGCCTCGGGTACTACGGCACGCACACGCCGCCGGTGATCCTGCGCAACGTGCTCGAGGACCCGTCGTGGTACACCGCCTACACGCCGTACCAGCCGGAGATCTCCCAGGGGCGGCTCGAGGCACTGCTGAACTTCCAGACGGTCGTCGCCGACCTGACCGGGCTGCCCGTCGCCGGGGCGTCGCTGCTCGACGAGGCGACCGCGGCCGCGGAGGGCATGACGCTCGCCCGGCGCTCCTCCAAGGTCAGATCCGAGGTGTACGTCGTCGACGCCGACGTGCTGCCGCAGACCCTCGCCGTCATCCGGACCCGCGCCGAACCGCTCGGCATCGAGGTGCACGTGCTCGACCTGGCCGCCGAGGAGCTGCCCGAGGCGTTCTTCGGGCTGCACCTGCAGTACCCCGGCGCCTCCGGGGCCGTGCGCGACCACGAGGCCCTGATCGCGCTCGCCCACGAGCGGGGCGCGATCGTCACCGTCGCCGCCGACCTGCTCGCCCTGTGCGTGCTGCGCGAGCCCGGCGCGATCGGGGCCGACGTCGCCGTCGGCAGCGCCCAGCGCCTCGGCGTGCCGATGGGCTTCGGCGGCCCGCACGCCGGCTACATCTCGGTCCGCCAGGGCCTCGAGCGCACCCTGCCCGGCCG
The DNA here is from genome assembly GCF_040648435.1 of Dactylosporangium sp. NPDC049140. Lineage (NCBI taxonomy): Bacteria > Bacillati > Actinomycetota > Actinomycetes > Micromonosporales > Micromonosporaceae > Dactylosporangium > Dactylosporangium sp. NPDC049140. Next base: position 66,862 of record NZ_JBEZDS010000046.1, read on the forward strand.
CCTGGTCGGCGTGTCCCGCGACGCCGGCGGCGCCCCCGCCTACCGCCTCGCGCTGCAGACCCGCGAGCAGCACATCCGCCGCGAGAAGGCGACCAGCAACATCTGCACCGCGCAGGTGCTGCTCGCCGTGACCTCCAGCATGTACGCCGTCTACCACGGCCCCGACGGGCTGCGCGAGATCGCGGCGCGGACCCACGACATGGCCGTGCGCCTCGCCGCGGGGCTGCGGGCGGGCGGGGTGGCCACCGAGCACGGGGCCTTCTTCGACACGGTGACCGCGGTGGTACCCGGCCAGGCCGGACCGATCGTCGAGGCGGCCGCGGCCCGCGGGATCAACCTGCGCCGCGTCGACGCCGACCGGGTCGGCATCGCCTGCGACGAGACCACGACCTTCGGGCACCTGCGCGACGTGCTCGCCGCCTTCGGCCTGTCCCACGTCGACGTCACCGAGCTCGACACGACCGACGCGGTCCCGGCCGGGCTGCGCCGGGCGTCGGCCTATCTCACGCACCCGGTGTTCGCCACGCACCGCTCCGAGACGGCGATGCTGCGGTACCTGCGCCGGCTCTCGGACAAGGACTACGCGCTCGACCGCGGCATGATCCCGCTGGGCTCCTGCACCATGAAGCTCAACGGGACCACCGAGATGGAGCCGATCACCTGGCCCGAGTTCGCCAACGTCCACCCGTTCGCGCCCGTCTCGCAGACCCAGGGGTACCGCCGGCTGATCGGCGACCTCGAGCGCTGGCTCGGCGAGGTCACCGGCTACGACGCGGTGAGCCTGCAGCCCAACGCCGGGTCGCAGGGCGAGCTCGCGGGGCTGCTGGCGATCCGGGCGTACCACCGCGACCGGGGCGACACCGGGCGCGACATGTGCCTGATCCCGTCCAGCGCGCACGGCACCAACGCGGCCAGCGCCGTCATGGCCGGCATGCGCGTCGCGGTCGTGGCCTGCGACGAGCTCGGCAACGTCGACCTCGCCGACCTGGACCGCAAGATCGAGCAGCACCGGGACCGCCTGGCCGCCATCATGGTCACGTACCCGTCGACGCACGGGGTGTACGAGACCGGCATCTCCGAGCTGTGCGGGAAGGTCCACGAGGCCGGCGGGCAGGTCTACGTCGACGGCGCGAACCTCAACGCGCTGCTCGGCTTCGCCAAGCCCGGCAAGTTCGGCGCCGACGTGTCGCACCTCAACCTGCACAAGACCTTCTGCATCCCGCACGGCGGCGGCGGCCCCGGCGTCGGCCCGGTCGCGGTCCGCGCCCACCTGGCCAAGTTCCTGCCCTCGCACCCGTTCCTGGGCACCGACGCGCCGGTCGGCCCGGTGTCGGCGGCGCCGTTCGGCTCGGCCGGCATCCTGCCGATCCCGTGGGCGTACCTGCGGCTGATGGGCCCCGACGGGCTGGCGAAGGCGACGGCGGTCGCGGTGCTGGCGGCCAACTACGTGGCGGCCCGGCTGCGCGAGCACTACCCGGTGCTGTACAGCGGGGCGGAGCACCTCGTGGCGCACGAGTGCATCCTCGACCTGCGGGGGATCACGCGGGCCAGCGGCGTGACGGTCGCCGACGTGGCGAAGCGGCTCATCGACTACGGCTTCCACGCCCCGACGATGTCGTTCCCGGTGACCGGGACGCTCATGGTCGAGCCGACCGAGAGCGAGGACCTGGGGGAGCTGGACCGGTTCTGCGACGCGATGATCGCGATCAAGGGGGAGATCGACCGGGTGGCGGCGGGCGAATGGCCGGCCGGCGACAACCCGCTCCTGCACGCCCCGCACACGGCGGAGGTGGTCACGGCCGACGAGTGGTCGCACGCCTACTCGCGGTCGGTGGCGGCGTATCCGAGCGCCGCGGCGCGCGAGGCGAAGTACTGGCCGCCGGTGCGCAGGATCGACGACAGCTACGGCGACCGGAACCTCGTCTGCGCGTGTCCCCCGGCCTCCGCTTACGAAGAGTAACCTCCCCGTAGCTACGGACTGTTACCGCGGCGCGGCGCCCACGAGGGTGTGCGGCGCCCAGCCGCGGTGCGGCTCGATCACGGAGCAATCGGGCAGAAGCTCGCCGGTGTCCTCGAAGACGATCACGCCGTTGCAGAGGAGGCTCCAGCCCTGTTCGGGGTGGCTCGCGGCGACGCGGGCGGCTTCGCGGTCGATGTCTTCGGCGGTGGGACAGGAGGGCTGGTGCTGGCAGAGCATCGGGGGTCTCCGATTTGAGAGGTTCAGTTGAGGCCTGTGTGGTTCTTCACATGACCAGTGATGCACGCTACTACGGCCAACGACACTATTCCGAACATGTGACGGCACAACTTGGGGATAATCCACCCTTCGTATGAGCACACTAGGACCGGTTGTCCGGTACGCGCCCGGGACTGTGGATCTTCATCCGCCCGGGCTACCCGACGCGTGTCGGGGGCGCAACTGGGAGCGCTCCCGGCTTGAATGGTACGCGCGGGACGGTGGAGACCCACTTCAATTACTTACCGAGTTCGCCGCGTCGCACGGCGTAAATGTCGCCGACATTTCGGCGTCACCCACCGTCACCGATGCGTTCACCTGCGGGATTTCGGTCCTCCTGTCGCCACCCTCGGTAACACCCTCGCCGACACCCTCCGTGCCGGATCTTGTGGCGATCGCGTACTCCCACGGCCCGCGGCGCTCACCCCGGGCCGGGAACGCGGCTCGATCTGTCGGCTTTCCGTCACCTGGAACCGTGAACGTTCCACCGCCGGTTCGTCCGGGTTCGAGGGCCTTGGCCGGATTTGCAACTTCTTCCGGCCGGCGCGATTCGGTGGCCGCCCCGCCTTCGGGGATCGGCCCCTGGGTGCCGAGCTGGACCGAGGCGGAGCACGCCGCCGCCGTCGACGGCGTCCGCGCGGCCATCGCCCGCGGCGACGTGTACGTCGTCAACCTCGTCGGCCACGCGAGCGCCCCGTTCCCCGGCGACCCGGGCCCGGCCCTGGCCCGCGTCGCCGCCCTGCCCGGCGCCCGCTACGGCGGAGTACTGCGCGGCGACCGCTGGTGGCTCGCCTCGGCCAGCCCGGAGACTCTGGTCGCGGTGGCCGGCGGCCGCGCCGTGACCCGCCCGATCAAGGGCACCCGCCCGGCCACGCCGGAGGGCCGGGCCGACCTGCTCGCCTCGGCCAAGGAACGGGCCGAGCACGTGATGATCGTCGACCTCGAACGCAACGACCTGGGCCGCGTGGCCGAGGTCGGCTCGGTCCGCGTCGACGAGCTGTTCGCCCTGCGCCGCTGGTCCGGGCTGTGGCAGGCCGAGTCGACGGTGAGCGCCCGCCCGGCCCCGGGCGTCGGCCTGGCCGAGCTGCTGGCCGCGGTCTGGCCGGGCGGCTCCGTGACGGGTGCGCCGAAGCGGGCCGCGATCGAGGTCGCGACGCGCCTGGAGCCGGTCGGCCGCGGCCCGAGCATGGGCGCCTGCGGCTGGATCGGCCACGGCGCGGCGGGCCCGGGGGCACCCTACGGTCGCGTCGAGATCGACCTCGGCCTCACCATCCGGACCGTGGCGGTCGCGGACGGCCGCGCGCACCTGTGGGCCGGCGGCGGCATCGTCTGGGACAGCGACCCGGCCGCCGAGGTCGCCGAGGCCGCGGCGAAGACGGCCCCCATCAAACGCGCCCTTCGCGGTTCCTGAGCTTTACGCCGTGGCCAGGGCCACGTTTTCGGCCGCGGCGCGGCGGCGCGTCGAGCTTTACGCCGTGGCCAGGGCCACGTTTTCGGCCGCGGCGCGGCGGCGCGTCGAGCTTTACGCCGTGGCCAGGGCCACGTTTTCGGCCGCGGC
>NZ_JBEZDS010000046.1:70754-94381 GCF_040648435.1 Dactylosporangium sp. NPDC049140
CGCGGCGGCGCGTCGAGCTTTACGCCGTGGCCAGGGCCACGTCCTCGGCCGCGATCCGCCGGCGTGTCGTACGGCGGTACCGGTAGACCTGGACGGCGCCGACGGTCCACAGCAGGTACTGCACCGCGAACGCCCACCGGAACGCGCCAAGCGACGGGTGCTCGGCCCCGGGCGCGGTCTGCACGTCCAGCAGCACCCCGATCGCGACGATGAGCACGATCGACGCCGCGAAGCTGCCCACGTTCACGATCCCGGTCGCCCCGCCGATGCGGTCGGCCGGGTTGAACGAGCGCGCGTAGTCGAAGCCGATCATCGAGCCGGGCCCGTTGATCGTCAGCACAAGCACGAGCACGGTCAGCAGCCACAGCGGCGCCCGCCCCGGCCACACCAGCACCGCGGTCCAGGCCAGCGCGGACGAGCCGACGATCGCCAGCACGAGGGTCGAGCGGTGGTACGGCAGCCGCCCGCAGAAGTGCCCGACCACCGGCCCGAGCACGATGCCGCCGACGGTGAGCAGGGACAGCAGCAGCGCCGCGACGCCCGGGTCCAGGCCCTCGCCCTGGGTCAGGAACGGGTACCCCCACAGCAGCGCGAACACCGAACCCGAGAACCCGGTCACGAAGTGCGTCCACAGCCCCAGCCGCGTGCCCGGGTGCTCCCACGAATGCTTCAGCCCCAGCTCGCGCCGCGGCGCCTCCCGCTCCTCGGCGCGCACGGGCTGGTCCCGCAGCGCGGTCACGACCAGCAGCACGGCCGCGGCCCCGAGCCCGGCCGCGCCGAGGAACGTCGCCGTCCAGCCGGCGTGGTGCAGCAGGAGCACCAGCGGTACCGCCGAGGAAAGCGCCCCCAGCTGGCCGACCATGCCGGTCAGCTGCACCATCAGCGGGTTGCGGCGCGGCGGGAACCACATCGCCACGATCCGCAGCACACTGATGAAGGTCATCGCGTCACCGATGCCGATGAGCACCCGCGCCGCGATGGCCGTGCCGATGTCCCCGGCGAAGGCGAAGACGAGCTGCCCGGCGAGCATGAGCGCACCGCCGGCGGCGAGCAGGCGGCGGGAGCCGAACCGGTCCAGCAGCACGCCGACCGGGATCTGCATGCCCGCGTACACCGCCAGCTGGGCCACGGAGAGCATGGACAGCAGCGCGGTCCCGACGCCGAGACGCTGGGCGGCCTCGACCCCGGCGACGCCGAGCGAGGAGCGGTGGAAGACGGCAACGATGTACGCGAGGAGCCCGACGCTCCACATGAGGTAGCGGCGCATAGCGCTGTTGACGCTATCGGTCCGCGGACGGAATCCGGGGTGACTGTGACGGCCCTCAACTGTGGGTTTGCAGACACCGCCTACGCTGTCGGGGTCTGCTTTGCCGTTTTGAGGACAGTCATGACCGAACTGACCGCCCTGACCGAGCGACCGATCGCGTGGGAGCACTCGGGCGACGGCGAGTTCCCGTACCACGCCGAGGTCGACGGCCGCACCCTGACCGTGCGGGTCAACGACTTCCCGGCGGAGCCGGTCTACACCCTCATCGTCGACGGCGCCGAGCTCGCCGACCTCGACGACTGGCCGCGGTCGTGGCGGCGGCCGCCGGTACCGAACCATCTGCTCGATCTGGTGGCCCGCCCCGTGACCACGGACCTGCTGGGCACGTGGGCCCGCCGCATCTGCGGCGTGACGACGGAGCACGCGGCGGAGGTGGCGGCGCTGCTGGGCCTGCCCGCCCCGACCCAGGACGACCGGGGCCGCCTCTTCGTCCAGCCGAGCCCGCCGGGCACCGCGTGGCTGCAGCTGTTCATGAACGACCGGGCGGGCCTGGCCACGGTGGAGATGCGCTTCGCGACGCCGTCGCTGACGCGTGCGGACCTGGACTCCTGCTTCGGCCGCAGCGCGAACCTGCCGCGCGTCCACTGGGACTCCCCGCACGTGACGGCGCATCGCGTGACGACGCCGGACGCGCCGTTGTCGTGCACGCTGTTCGCGTACTTCCACGAGGACCCGACCCCGTCCTCGAGCGCCTTCAAAATCTCCTTGCGCCGTGACCATCACTGAACGCGGTCGCGGGTGGCACGCAGCGCATCGGGGGCCAAGGTCGATTAGGCGGCGGGGCGTAAAATTAGGTTTGAATTGATGGGCCGCCCGACCGACTCGTATGGCGTTCCGCACCTCCTGTCTTGATCGCCATCGACGGACCTCGCCGTCTTTCGGGGCCGCGCGGGCGTCGGGCTGGTTGGACGCTCGGCATCGGTTGGATTTGCGCTCGTGGATTGTCTTGGATGTGCGGGCGGGGTCGGAGCCGTTCGCGGTGGAGTGATGGATCGCCGGTGATCGCCACACCGGATGCGGTGGTGTCGAGTCGCCTGTTGCGCGGAGGACGGCGCTGGATCACCTGCGGCGCGGGGGTGCGGCGGGGCCGGGTGGCCCGGGTTCGGGTTGCGCGCGGTGCCGGGGTGGTGCCGGGTCGCCTGCGGCGCGGGGGTGCGGCGGGGCCGGGTCGCCCGGGTTCGGGTTGCGCGCGGTGCCGGGGGTGGCGCTGGATCACCCGCGGCGCGGGCCCGGTGGTGCCGGGTCACCTGCGGCGGCGGGGCGCGGTGGTGCCGGGTCACCCGCGGTGCGGGGCGCGGTGGTGCCGGGTCACCCGTGGCGGCGGGCGTGGTGGTGGTGGGTCACCCGCGGCGCGGGGGGCGGTGGTGCCGGGTCACCCGTGGCGGCGGGCGTGGTGGTGCCGGGTCGGCCGCCGTGCTCGGGACGGCGCTCGCTGGGGGTCACCCGCGCGGCGTGCGATCCGGAGCTGTGGAATCAGCCGGTGTGACGTCGGACGGTGCGAGGTCATCCGCGCCGCAGGACGTGGCGGCGACGGATCACCCGGCGCGCACGACCCGGCCAGCCTCGTCCTGGCGCACCTTTTGCGACTTGGGTGCGCTGGCGAAGATTTTGAGGGGGTTTGGGTGGAGCGAAGCTCCCCCAACGCGAGCGGCAGCGGGCTAAATATTCAATTTGCGCCACAGGAACTCGAAGGCCAAGGACCATTTGAAGGCCATTTGCGAGTTGTCCGCTGCGCCGCCGTGGCCGCCCTCTATGTTTTCGTAGTACGTGACGTCCTTTGCGCGGTCTCGTAGCAGGGCCACCATTTTGCGCGCGTGGCCCGGGTGTACGCGGTCGTCTCGGGTTGACGTCGTGATCAGGGTGGGCGGGTACGGCACTGCGTCGCGTACGTTGTGGTACGGGGAGAACAGTGACAAATATGCCCAATCGTCAGCATTGTCCGGGTCGCCGTACTCGGCCATCCAGGACGCGCCGGCCAGGAGCAGGTGGTAGCGGCGCATGTCCAGCAGGGGGACCGCGCACACGATCGCGCCGAACAGCTCCGGGTACCGGGTCAGCATCACGCCCATGAGCAGGCCGCCGTTCGAGCCGCCCTCGGCGCCCAGCTGGGCCCGCGTGGTGATGCCCCGCTCGACCAGGTCCGTCGCCACCGCGGCGAAGTCCTCGTAGGCCCGCGGGCGCTGCTCGCGCAGGGCGGCCCGGTGCCAGGCCGGGCCGTACTCGCCGCCGCCGCGGATGTTCGCCACCACGTAGGTGCCGCCTCGGGCCAGCCAGCCGCGGCCGATGATCGCGTTGTACGCCGGGACGCGCGACACCTCGAAGCCGCCGTAGCCGGACAGCAGTGTGGGGCCGGGGCCGGCGTCGGGGCGGCCGACCACGAAGTACGGGACCTGGGTGCCGTCGGCCGACGTGGCGAAGTACTGCCGGGTCTCGATGCCCTCGGCCGCGAAGTGCGCCGGGCCCTGCTTGAGGATCGTGGGGGCCTGGGCCGAGCCGAGCACGCCGTGGCGCAGGGTCGGCGGGAGGGTGAAGCCCGAGGACAGCAGCAGGTACTGCTCGTCGGCGTCCGCGTTGGTCTGCCACACGTCGGTCTGGCCGAGGTCGTGGCCCAGGACGGAGCGCTGCCACCGGCCGCCGTCGAAGGTCAGCAGCTCCAGGCGGCTGCGCACGTCGGCCAGCAGTACCAGGATCAGGCCCGTCCGCGTCCACTCGGCGTAGCTCAGCGACGTGTGCGGGTCGGGGCTGAACAGCGGCGTCAGGGTGCGCTCGCCGGCGAGGTAGGCGTCGAGGCGCGCCACCAGCAGCGTGCCCGCCGGCTGCGTCGCGCCCGCGACCGACCAGTCGGTGCGCACCCGCACGAGCAGCCACTCGCGGTGGATGTCGACCCCGGAGTCCTGCGGCACGTCCAGCTCGGTGAGCTCGCCGTCGATCAGGAGGTACCGCCGCGCGTTGAAAAAATCCGTCGCCTGGCGGATGAGCGCCCGGCGCCCGTCGACCGACGGGTCGGAGGTGGCCCGGACCGACACGTCGTCGGGGGAGCCCTCGAACACCACCGGGGCGTCGCCGACGGGCGTGCCGCGCCGCCACGCGCGCACCTGGCGCGGATAGCCCGATGACGTCATGGATCCGGGACCGGTGTCGGTACCGACGAACAGCGCGTCGGCGTCGATCCAGCTCACGCTGCTCTTCGCCTCGGGCAGCTCGAAGCCGTCCTTGACGAACTCCAGCGAGTCGAGGTCGAACTCGCGCACCACTGACGCGTCGGCGCCGCCGCGCGACAGGGCGACCAGGCAGCGGTGCTCGCCGGCGAGCGGGCCGGTGCGCAGGTAGGTGGCGCCCTGCCAGACCCAGTTCTCGCCCTCGGCCTCGGCCAGCGCGTCCAGGTCGAGCACCGTCTGCCAGTCCGGGCGGTCGGTGCGGTACGACTCGAGGGTGGTGCGCCGCCACAGGCCCCGCTTGTTGGTGGCGTCCTTCCACAGGTTGTACACGCGCTCGCCGTGCCAGGCGATCATCGGGATGCGGTCGTCGGCGTCGAGCACCGCACGGATGCCCGCGTCGAGCTCGGTGAAGCGCTCACCGCCGGTCAGTGCGGCGACGGTCTCGGCGTTGCGCTGCCGTACCCAGGCCAGCGCCTCCGCGCCCTCGACGTCCTCGAGCCACAGGTACACATCGTCGTCGTCCGGCATCCGATCAGTCTGACCGAACCACCACCGGTTCGCCCACCCGTTCCCGCGCCCGGAGGTTCTCGGCGAACGCGCTCGCCGGCACGGCCCTGCCCCACAGCCAGCCCTGCGCGAGGGGTACCTTCAGCGCCGCCAGTACGTCGCGCTGGGCGGTGGCGCCGAGGAACATGAACGACGGCTGGCGGATCGCGGTGGTGAACGCCAGGTTCACCCCGAGCATGACGATGACGACGTCGAGCAGCGGGTACTGCCCGGCCAGCACGCCCACGAGCGGCGGCCGGCCCGGGATCGCGGTCGCGGGCAGCACGAACGTGGCGATTGATGCCCCACCGGCTCAGGAACGTGGCCATGCCGGCGATCAGGCAGGCGAACCCGCACACGGAGAAGGCGTCGCCGAGCTGCGCGAGCGGGTACGGCCGGTCGGTCAGCAGGGCCCGGACGATGACGCCGACGAGGAAGAGCAGCGCGGCCGCGGTGAGCAGGCGCCAGGGCCGGCGGGGGCGCAGGTCGTGCAAGGCGCGGGCCGAGCGCCCAGGCCAGCGCGGACAGCCCGCCGACGAGCGGGAACGCCAGCCCGGGCAGGACATCGAAGGCCCGCAGCGCGGTGGCCGCGAACCCGATCCCGGGCAGGCCGATCCACAGCCGGTCCCGCACCATGAGTCTTTGATCGGCGGTACCGGCGCGAAGTTGAGCTTAATTTTTGCGCGTCACGAAACCTTGCGGGTCACGCACTTTTTGCTACGCTGGGGGACATGGAACCGGGCGGCCTGCGCGAGCGCAAGAAGCAGGCGACGCGGCAGGCGCTGGCGCTGGCCGCGCTGCGCCTGAGCGTGGAGCGGGGCTTCGACGGCGTGCTCGTGGAGGACATCGCCGCCGAGGTCGGGGTGTCGCCGCGCACCTTCAACAACTACTTCTCGTCCAAGGCCGAGGCGATCTGTGCCCTGGCCGTGGACCGGGCCCACCGGGCCGGGACGGCGCTGCGGGCCCGGCCGCCGGGCGAGCCGCTGCGCGCGGCGATCGAGGCGACGATGGTGGCCGAGTTCGCGGGCGGGGCGGTGCCGGAGCACGTGCCGGACCGCGTCTGGTTCGCCGGGCTGCGGATGGTGCTCGCGACTCCGGCGATGCAGGGCGAGTACCTGCGGGTGCGGGCGGCGATGCAGGAGGCGCTGTCGACGGCGATCGCGGACCGGCTCGGGCTGCCGCCGGCATCGCTGCTGCCGGAGGTGGTGGGCGGCGCGGTGGCGGCCGCGTGCGATGCGGCGACGCATCGCTGGCTGCACGCGGATCCGCCGGTGCCCTTGCCGCCGCTGGTGGAGGAGGCCCTGCGCCACCTCGCGGAGTACTGATTCGCGGGGTTTTCCACGAAAAGTCGGGCGCTCCGCGCCGCGACTTTTCGGACTTATGCCCTGTCAGGCGAAAAATGCGAAAAGTCCGATCACGAAGTGTCGGACTTTTCGTTCAGCGGTTCTGCACGAGGTCGGGCCGATCCGCACAGGTCCGATCCAGGCTCGTGCTCGGCGTGTCCTGCGAGGGTTTGGCGGCTTCGCCGCGCCCGCTGTTCGGCGGTCCTACGGAAGGTTCGGCGGGCCGGCGGAAGTGTCGGGCGAATATCTGTTCAACGATCCTACGATCCAGGAGGACGGCATGACTCTGCACGTCGAGGTATCCGGGAGCGGACCGGCGCTCCTGCTCATCCCGGGCGGCGCCGGGGACGCGGCCACGTTCGGGCGGCTCGGGCCGGAGCTGTGCGGGGAGCGGACGATCGTGGCGTACGACCGGCGGGGGTTCAGCCGCAGCGGCGCACCGGCCCGCGAGCGGCGCTTCGAGGTCGACGTCGACGACGCCGCCCGGCTCATCGAGATGCACGGCGGAGGGCGGGCCGACGTGTTCGGCAGCAGCTCCGGGGCGATCGTCGCGCTGGGGCTGGCCGAGCGGTTCCCGGGCAGGGTGCGGCGGGTCGTCGCGCACGAGCCGCCGCTGACCGCGATGGTCGACGACGAGGCCGGGCTGCGGGCCGGGTTCGACGACGTCGTCGCGGTGTTCCGGCGGTCGGGGGCCGAGGCCGGGATGCGCCGGTTCGGGGAGGTCACCGGGCTCGGGTACCGGGAGCCGCCGCGGGCCGCGTTGCCGCCCGCGGCGACCGAGGTGCTGGACCGGATCGCCGGCAACGTGCCGTTCTGGATGGAGGAGGAGCTGCGGCAGTACACCGCGATCGTCCCCGGCCCCGTCGCCGCCGGCGTGGTGGTGGCCGCCGGCGAGGCGGGAGAGCCTTTCCCGGCCCGGGCGGCCCGCGGGCTGGCCGCCCGGCTGGGGACGGCGGCGGTGGTGTTCCCGGGCGGCCACGACGGCTATGCCGAGCGGCCGGCCGAGTTCGCCGCCCGGCTCCTGGAGGTCCTGGCCTAGTTTCCTAGGATGCAAAAGAGGGCGTGAGCTCGCTGGCAGTGCGGCAGCGAGGACGAGGATCGCCGGCCGGACCGGGCCTACCGCAACCGCGCCGGCCGGGGTGAACAGCGCCCGGACGGGCGCCGCCGTGCGTGAGCTGCCACACCGTCGGCCGTCGCGGTCAGGGAAGGGGTCAGGGCGACCGTCCAGAGGCGGGCGGCAGTCCGCGCCAAGGACCAGAGGCGGGCCGCCGGAGTCGCCCGGCCGCGCCGTCAGCCCAGGGTCGACAAGCGTTCGCCCAGGTCGGTGTGGCGGTAGTTCAGGCGGCGGCCCGCCCGCGCGGCCACGATCAGGCCCGCGTCCCGCAGCGCCGTCAGGTGGTGGGACGCCGTCGCCGGGGCCAGGCCCAGGCGCTCGGCCACGTCGCCGGTGCTCGCGGGCTCGGTCAGCAGGGTCAGCACCGCGGCGCGCGTCGAGCCCAGCAGGGCGGCCAGCGGCTCCGGGGGTGCCGCCGGGGCCGCGAACAGGGCGCCCAGCGCGCGCGGCGGGTACCACAGGGCGCGGCCCGCGGCCGAGTCCATGATCCAGGCCTTGGCGCCGGTGAAGGCGGTCGGGAGCAGGAAGAGGGGGTGGCCGTCCAGGCTCCAGGGCGGGTACGCGGTGTCCTTGAGGTAGTCCAGCTGCAGCGCGTCGGCGTTCCAGCGCATGCGCGGGTGCAGGTTCTCCAGCAGGCGGTGCGGGCCGGGGAAGGCGGCGGTGGTCATGCGGTGGGCGATCTCGTTGTCGGCGGTCGCGCGCAGGCGGGGCCACAGGTCGGCGAGGGCCAGCCGGAAGTACCGCCGGATCTGGGTGATCAGCGGGGGCAGGAGGGCCGCGGGGTCGTCGAACGGGATGCCGCAGCCGGTGAGCTCGGCGGCTACGCGTTCGGGGTCGGTGGTGGCGATGGCCTCGAGCTCGGATTCGAGGGTGGGGCGGGCGGTGCGCGGTACCGGCGTCAGGAAGTCGGGGATGCCGCCCGCGGGTGCGGCGACGACGCGCCAGAAGACGTCGAGGTCGTCGGTTCTGGTGCCCAGGCGGCTGCGCCAGCGGCTGTACGGCCAGGAGCCGTCGCGCACGGCGAGCGCGCTGGTCACGACCTCGGCCATCGGGGAGTGGGCGAAGCGCAGCCGGGTCAGGTCGTCGGGGGTGAGCTCGAGGCGCTTCACGTTGTCCATTCGAGCACGGTCGAACGGCTTCGGCCCAGGGTGGCGGCGGTCATAGCGTCGTGGCATGCGGTACACGAACCTGGGGCGCTCGGGACTGAAGGTGTCGCGGCTGGGCCTCGGCACCATGAACTTCGGCTGGCAGCTGGGCGAGGACGACAGCCACGCGATCCTCGACCGGGCGTTGGCCGAGGGCATCAACTTCGTCGACACGGCGGACATGTACGGGGCGCGTGACTACGAGGGGACCTCCGAGGCCTACATCGGCTCGTGGTTCGCGCGGACGGGGCGGCGCGACGAGGTGGTGCTGGCGACGAAGGTGTACCAGCCGATGGGCGACGGCCCCAACGACCGGGGGTTGTCGGCGCGGCACATCGTGGCGGCGTGTGAGGCGTCGCTGCGGCGGCTGGGCACGGATCGCATCGACCTGTACCAGATGCACCACGTCGACCGGGGTACGCCGTGGGAGGAGATCTGGCAGGCGATGGACGTGCTGGTCGCGCAGGGGAAGGTGTTGTACGTCGGCAGCTCGAACTTCGCGGGCTGGCATCTGGCGGGCGCGCAGGCGGCGGCGATCCGGCGGCATTCGCTGGGGCTGGTGTCGGAGCAGCTGAAGTACAGCCTGCTGACGCGGCATGTGGAGCTGGAGGTGGTGCCGGCGGCGCAGGCGCTGGGGATCGGGCTGCTGCCGTGGTCGCCGCTGGCGCAGGGGGTGCTGTCGGGGGCGCTGCGCAAGCACCGGGAGGGGGTGGCGGGGCGCACGACGAGCCACGCGGCGGCGCGGGTGCTGGAGCACCGGGAGCTGCTGGAGCGGTACGAGGGGCTGTGTGACGAGCTGGGGCTGCACCCGGCGGTGGTGGCGCTGGCGTGGCTGCTGGGGCGGCCGGGGGTGACGGCGCCGATCGTCGGGCCGCGTACGCCGGACCAGCTGGACCTGGCGCTGGTGGCGTTGGAGACGACACTCGGCGATGACGCTGAGTTGCGGCTGAACGAGCTCTTCCCGCCGGTCGGCAACGGGGGACCAGGGCCGGAGGCTTGGGCCTGGTAGTTGTCGTGCGTTTGTTTTCGCAGCTCACCAGGGGTAAGACGGGGCTTTGGAAATCCGGCCGGGCGAACGGCGCAATTTCGTGGTCAGGCCGTGACTTTCCGTGGTGGGCAAGGGCCTGAAGGAGCTCAACGTGGCCGGGTCGGCGGCGCTGGGTACGCCGTAAGTGCTAGGGGCGTGGTCCGGCGCCGTGCTCGGCGAGCACGGCGTCGGACAGGACGGGCCAGACCTCGGCGGCCCAGGTGTCGAAGTTGCGGTCGGTGAGGCAGGCGAGGGCGAGGTTCGCGGCGGGGTCGACCCACAGGAACGTGCCGGTCTTGCCGAAGTGCCCGAAGGTGCGGTCGGAGTTGTCGGCGCCGGTCCAGTGCGGTGACTTGTGGTCGCGCAGTTCGAAGCCGAGGCCCCAGTCGTTGGGGTCCTGGCGGCCGAAGCCGGGCAGAACACCGGTGACGCCGGGGTACTGCACGGTGACCGCCTCGGGCATGAGGTCGGCGGCGAGGGTCGGGTCGAGCAGTTCCTGGCCGAGCAGGGCGAGGTCGGACACGGGGCCGACGGCGCCGGCGGCGGGGGAGCCTTCGAGGCGGGTGCCGCCCATGCCGAGCGGCCGGAGCACGGATTCGGTCATGAGCTCGGCGAAGGTGCCGCCGGTGCGGGTGAGGACGAAGTCGGCGAGCAGTTCGAAGCCGCGGTTGGAGTAGATGCGTTTGCGGCCGGGCGGGGCGAGGATCTGGTGTTCGTCGAAGGCGACGCCGGAGGTGTGGGCGAGCAGGTGGCGGACGGTGGCGCCCTCGGGGCCGGCGGGCTCGTCGAGCAGGACGTCGCCGCGGTCGACGGCGACGAGGACGGTGAGGGCGGTGAGCAGTTTCGTCACCGATGCCCAGGGCAGGGCGGTGTCCGGGCCGTGGCGGTCGCGGATCCCTTCGGGGTCCACGACCGCCACGGCGGCGGTCGGTACGGGCCAGCTGGTCACCAGGTCGAGTGCGCTCACCCGTTGCAAACTACGGCAAAGCGTTGAGGAACGGGCGCTGGGCGTTCTGGAACTCCCAGTTGTAGTACCGGTCCCAGTTGATCGACCAGGTCATGAGGCCGCGGAACGCGGGTGAGGGGCCGCCGCGCAGGGTGTAGCCGCCGCAGCCGGTGCCGGAGACGAGGCAGGTGACGGCGGCCTGGACGACGGCGGGGGCGACGTAGCCGTTGCCGGCGCTGACGGCGGCGGGTACGCCGATGCCGATCTGGTCGGGGCGCAGGCCGGGGAAGGTCTGGCCGGTGTTGGCGACGGGGAAGCCGGCCTTGAGCATGTCGGTCATGGCGATGTGGAAGTCGGCCCCGCCCATCTGGTGGTACTGGTTGTCGAGGCCCCAGATCGGGCCGGAGTTGTAGTCCTGGACGTGCAGGATGGTCAGGAAGTCCCGCACGGCGTGGATGACGGGCAGGTAGGAGCCGGCGCGGTTGTCGCCGGCGCTGGTGCCGCCGTAGAACTGGTAGCCGAGCTGCACGAAGAACGTCTCGGGGGCCATGGTGAGCACGAACTTGGTGCCGTACTTGGCTTTGAGGGACTTGAGGGCGCTGATGAGGTTGACCACGACGGGGGTGGTCGGGTTGCGGAAGTCGCTGTCGCCGGCGTTGAGGTAGAGGGAGTGGCCCTCGAAGTCGATGTCGAGGCCGTCGAGGCCCCACCGGTCGATGATGGCGCTGACGGAGCTGACGAACGTGTCGCGGGCGGCGGTGCTGGTCAGCTGGACCTGGCCGTTCTGGCCGCCGATGGAGATGAGGACCTTCTTGCCCTGGGCCTGTTTGGCCTTGATGGCGGCGAGGAACTCGGCGTCGGATTCGACGCCTGCGCATTCGGCGGCGGAGCAGCGGTTGAAGCGGATGTCGCCGGAGGTGACGCTTGTCGGTTCGCCGAAGGCGAGGTCGATGACGTCCCAGGCGGCGGGGATGTCGGCCATGCGGATGTAGCCGGAGCCGTTGGCGAAGCTGGCGTGGTCGTAGCCGATGAGGGCGTGCTTGGGCAGGCCGGTGACCGGGGTGGTCGGGCTCGTGGTCGGGCTGGTGGACGGGCTCCGGCTCGGGCTGGGGCTGGGGCTCGCCGACGGGCTCTTCGACGGCGACGACGAGGTGGGCGGCGTCGTCGTCGGCGGGGTGCCGGGGCCGTCGAGGGCGATGTCGTCGGCGTTGTAGGCGCCGGTGCCGTACCAGCCGTGCAGGTACACCTGGATCGAGGTCTGGCCGGCGGTCGTGGTGAACGGGACGGTGAGCTTGGTGTAGGCGGTGGCCGCGGGCGTCCACGTGGAGGCCCCGCCGGTCACGCCGATGTAGACGTAGCTGCCGCGGACCCAGCCGGAGAGGGTGTAGGCGGTGTTCGGCTGGACGGTGACGGTCTGGGTGCACTGGGCGGTGTCGGACGTGGTGGCGTTGCCGTTGAGGGCGTACGTGCCGGTGTGCACGGGTGTGGTGACCGCGGCGGAGCCGGAGCCGGTGCAGGACCAGCCTGACAGGTTGCCGCTCTCGAAGCCGGGGTTGGACAGCAGGTTGGCCGCGTACGCGTTGGTGGCCACGAACAGTCCCGTGACCAGCAGGGTGGCGGCGCCGAGGATGAGCGCGGCGCGCTTCGTCGGCTTCATGGGCGACCTCCATCGACGGTGGTCGCCATTATTAGGTTTGTTAACTGTTCATGTCCAGCGTTCTTAACCCGGCCTTCATCATCGCGACCATCCGGGCCCGGGCCTGCGGGTCGGGGCCGGCCTGCTCCCGGGCGACGCAGCCGACGACGAGGGCCTTGACGTCGGCGAGGGTGACGTCGGCCCGGACCGTTCCGGCCCGCTGGGCGGCGTGCAGCAGTGCCGTCTCGGCCCCGTCGAGGTCGAGGCCGGTGCGGGCGGCCGCGGCGCCGACGTCGAACCCGGCCCCGGCGAGGGCCTCGGCGAGCCCGCGGTGCTCGGCGGCGACGGTGACGAGGTGCTCGAGGTAGGCGAGCAGGTCCAGCTGCCCGGCCCGGGCGACGAGGGCCTCGACCTGTTCCAGGACGATCGCCTCGTACAGCGCCTCCTTGGTCGGGAAGTGCCGGCTCACCGTGCCGGTGCCGACGCCGGCCCGGCGGGCGATCTCGGCCACCGGCACCGACAGCCCCTCGGCCGCGAACACCGCCTTGGCCGTGTCGAGCACCTTGCGCCGGTTGCGTACGCCGTCGGCCCGCATGGTCGCCTCCAGTTGTAAACGGGATGGACGTCCCGTATATTCGGCAACCGGGACTTCCATCCCGATTCTAGGGGGCGGCGGCATGTGGAGCATCGACGACATCGGCGAGCAGACCGGGCGGGTCGCGCTCGTGACCGGCGCGCGCGGCGGCATCGGGCTGGAGGTGGCGCGGGCGCTGGCCGGGCGCGGGGCCACGGTGGTGACGCCGGGCCGGGCCGAGCTCGACCTGGGCGACCTCGCCTCGGTGCGGGCGTTCGCCGGCGGCTTCCCGCACGAGCGGCTCGACCTGCTCGTCAACAACGCCGGGGTGATGATCCCGCCGTTCGGGCTGACCGCGGACGGCTTCGAGACCCAGATCGGCGTCAACCACCTCGGGCACTTCGCCCTCACCGGCCTGCTGCTGGACCGGCTCCTGGCGACGCCCGGGTCGCGGGTGGTGACGGTGAGCAGCAACGGCCACAAGCGCGGCGCGATCGACCTCGCCGACCTGCACTTCGCCCGCCGCCGGTACGTGCCGATGACCGGCTACGCCCAGTCGAAGCTCGCCAACCTGCTCTTCGCCGCCGGGCTGCAGCGGCGCCTGGCCGCGGCCGGCGCGCCGGTGCGGTCCCTCGCCGCGCACCCGGGCGCGGCCCGCACCGGGCTCATGCGGCACAGCCCGCTGCACTTCCGCATCGTGGTGCACCGGCGCACGAAGTGGCTGTTCTCCTGGCTGATCCAGGACCCGCTCCCGGCGGCGCTGCCGATCCTGCGCGCGGCCACCGACCCGGATCCCGCCATGTACTACGGGCCGGGCGGCTGGGGCGAGTTCACCGGCCGGCCCGTGCCCGTGCGCCCGGCCCCGGCGGTCTCGGACCCGGCCGCGCAGGACGCGCTGTGGGCCGAGTCCGAGCGCCTGACCGGCGTCGTGTTCCCTACGCCGCCGTGCCGGTAGAGCACAGTGGCCATGACGTTCGTACTCCTCACCCGGTCAGCGCGCCTCACCTGCCTGATCGGCACGTCCGGCCCGGTCCGGAGCCCCGTCGGCGGCCAGGCCGGCCCGGACCTGCGCCACCAGCGCGTCGGCGTCCCCGGCCGTGGCCCGCGGGTTGACCACGCACGCCCGCAGCGCGAACACGCCGTCCACCGTCGTGCCGGCCAGGAACGCGCCCCCGCCGAGCTGGACCGCGCGCAGCACCCGCCGGTTCAGCTCGTCCAGCTCCTCCCCGCCGGGGCCGCCGGGCGGCCGGCACCGGAAGCAGACCACGCTCAGCCCCCGGGCCAGCAGCTGCAGCTCCGGCGCCGCGGCCACGGCGGCGGCGATCCGGTCGGCGACGGCGAGGTCGTGCTCGATCAGCTCCCGGTAGCCGCGCACCCCCAGATGCTTGAGCAGCATCCAGACCTTCAGCGCCCGGAACGGCCGGGTCTGCTCGAACCCGTACTCGCTGAACCACACCGGCCCGCCGACCCCCGCCGGGTCGTCGTCGGTGCGCAGGTACGGCGGCACGAGACTGAACGCGTCCCGGGCCGGCGCCCCGTCGCGGAACAGCACCAGCCCCGCGTCCACCGGCGCGTACAGCCACTTGTGCGGGTCCAGGGCCACGCTGTCGGCCCGCCCGAGCGCGGCCCGCACCGCCGCGAACCGCGGCAGCAGCAGCACCGCCGGCCCGCCGTAGGCGGCGTCGACGTGCAGCCACACCCCGAACCCGGCGCACACGTCCGCGATCGCCGCGAGGTCGTCGACCGCCCCGGTGTTGACCGTCCCCGCGCTGGCCAGCACCGCCACCGGGACGTGCCCGGCCCGCACGTCCGCGGCGATCGCGTCGCGCAGCGCGGGCACCCGGATGCGGTGCCCGTCGTCGGACCCGACCACCCGCACGTTGCCGGACCCGATCCCGAGCAGCTCGGCGGCCTTGCGCGCCGACCCGTGCCCCTCGGCCCCCTGGTACACCACGAACCGCGCCGCCGCCGGCCCGCCGGCCCCGGCCTGCACGCCGTCCTCGCGCACCGGCCGCCCGGCCCGCAGCGCCGCCCGGTGCCGGGCCACAGCCAGGCCCGTCAGCGTCGCCGCCGACCCGCCCGACACCAGCAGCCCGTGCGCCGTCCCCGGCAGCCCGGCGAGCTCCGCGAACCACCGCACCACCTGCCGCTCCACGTGCACCGCGGCGTGGTTGCCGCCGGCCACGCTGGGGTTCATGGCCGCCGCGAGCAGCTCGGCGAACACCCCGAGGGGGTGCGGCGGCGGGTTGACCCAGCCGTAGAAGCGGGGATGGCCGTTGCCGAACGGCCACGGCTCCACCCGCGCGGCGAACTCGCCGAGGACCGCATCGACCGGGGCCCCGTCCTGCGGTACCGCCTCCGTCTCGAACCCCCGCACCACCGTGCGCGGCACGGGCCGGAACACCGGCTCGTCCCGCAGGCCGGTCAGGTGCTCCACCACGAGGTCGACGACCTGGTGCCCGACCGTGCGCAGCTCCTCGGCCGTCCACTCGAACCGTGACTCGCCGCCGTTCATGACCGGCTCCCTACTGGCTAGGTTGGAACGATGAGAGTGGCCGTACTCGCCGATGTCCACGCCAACCTGCCCGCGCTCGATGCGGTGCTCCACGACGTCGAGGCGCACGGCGCCGACCGGATCGTGCTGCTCGGCGACATCGCCGGCGGCCCGCTGCCGGCCGAGACCCTCGACCGCCTCGCCGCCCTCGGCGAGCGGGCCGTGTGGGTCCACGGCAACGGCGAACGCGAGCTCGTCGACGCGTTCGACGGCAAGCCCGGCAAGGACCGTAACGCGGCCGACGCCGCCGTGTGCGCCGCCCTGATCGGGCAGCGCCACCGCGACCGCCTGGCCGGGCTGCCGATGACGGTCACGCTCGACGTCGACGGCCTCGGCCCGGTGCTGTTCTGCCACGCGACGCCGCGCCGCGACGACGAGTTCGTCCTCGTCGACTCGCCGATCGCGCGGTGGCGGGCGGTCCTGGACGGGGTCGGGGAGGGGCTCGTCGTGTGCGGGCACACCCACATGCCGTTCGACCGGCTCGCCGGCGGGCGGCGGGTGGTGAACCCGGGCAGCGTCGGCATGAACTACGGGCCGGCCGGGGCGTACTGGGCGCTGCTCGGCGACGGCGGCGTGCAGCTGCGCCGCACCGCGTACGACGCGCGGGCGGCGGCCGCGCGGATCGAAGCCGGCCCGCACCCGCAGGCGGCCTGGTGGGCCGAGCAGTACGTGACGAAGCCGTACGGCGACGCCGACGCCCTCGAGGCCTTCACCGAGCTCGCCCGGGACTGAAGGTTGCTACAGGGCCGCGCGCACGGCGGACTCCAGCGCGGGCGGGCAGGCGCCGCCGTGCAGGTGGTCCAGGGCCAGCAGCGCCGCGCCCGCCACCGGCGGCGAGGACAGCACGGTCACCGTGGCGCCGGGGGACAGGGCGTGCAGGCGGGCCAGCAGGTCGTCGTGCAGCATGGGCCGGCGGGCCGTCAGCACGCCGCCGCCCAGCACGATGGTGTACGGCTCGCGGAGCAGGCCCAGCCGGGTGGCCGAGACCCGGACCAGGGACTCGATCTCGTCGGCCAGGCGCCGCACGACCCGCGAGGCCAGGTCGTCGCCCGCGGCGGCCACCTCGAACACCACCTCGCAGAGCTCCTCCAGGCGGGCGGCCGGCAGCTCGCCCAGGTGCAGGGCGACCGCCACCGCCTCCACCGTCGGGCGGCCGAAGTGGGCGCGGACCGCCGGCTCCAGGGCGGTCGCCGGGCCGCGGCCGTCCTCGGCGCGCACGGCGTGGTACAGGGCCAGGGCGGCCAGGTGGTGCCCGCCGCCCCAGTCGCCGGAGAGCTGGCCCAGGGCCGGGAAGCGGGAGGTGGCGCCGTCGGCGCGGCGGCCCGCGGCGTTGATGCCCGCGCCGCAGACGACACCGACCGCGTCGGGGGTGGCCGAGCCGGCCCGCAGCAGCGCGAACAGGTCGTTGTCGACGGTCGTCGTCGCGGCCAGGGCCAGCGCCGACACCCCGGCGTTGAGGCGGTCGACCTCGACCGGGAGGTCGGCGCCGGCGGTGTAGACGGCCAGGTGGGAGAGCTCGATCGCGGCCGGCAGGGCGGCCTCGGCCCGGGCCTGGGCGACAAGCGCCGACAGCCCGGCCAGGGCGCCGTCGAAGGTCAGCACGTGCGGGGAGATCGTCGGGCCGGTCACCCGGGACAGGACGCGGCCGTCGGAGTCGCCGACGACGACGTCGGTCTTGGAGTTGCCGCCGTCCGCCGCGGCGTAGAGGCGGGCGGTCATGCCGGCCGTCGTGCGAGCCACGGCAGGTGGGCGCGGTTCGCGGCCAGCAGGTCGCCGGTGAGGCGCTCGGCCTTGTCGTGCTGGCCGACCAGCGGGTGGGCCAGCAGCGCCCGGTACACGCGGTCGCGCCCGCCGTGCACCGCGGCCGCGACGGCCAGCTCCTCGTACGCCGAGACGCCGGCCACCAGGCCCGCCAGCGCCGGGTCCAGCGGGGGCGCCGGGACCGGGACGGCGCCCGCCGCGCCGACGCGGCAGGTCGCCTCGATGACGGCGTCGTCGGACAGGTTCGGCAGGAAGCCGCGGTTGCGCACGTTCACCGCGTGGTGGGCGCCGTCGTCGTGGTGCAGGGACGCGATCAGGCCCACCGCCGCCTCCGAGTAGAAGGCGCCGCCGCGCTGGCCCAGCAGGTCGGGCTTCACGGACAGGGCCGGGTCGGCGTACAGGCCCAGCAGCTCCCGCTCGATCTCGGCCACCCGCTCGCCCCGCGTCGGCTCGGTGCGCTCCTGCGCGACGACCTCGTCGTGGCAGTAGAAGTACCGCAGGTAGTACGACGGCACGCAGCCCAGGGCGCGCACCACCGCGGCCGGGATCTGCACGCCCGCGGCGATCTCGTCCAGCGACGCGTCCAGCAGGCCCGGGAGGCGGTCGACGCCGTCGACGTACGCGGCGCGCTCCCACGTCAGGTGGTTCAGGCCCACGTGGTCCAGGGTCACCGCCGACGGGTCCACGCCCAGGGCCGCGGCCCAGCGGCGCTGGAAGCCGATCGCCACGTTGCACAGGCCGGCCGCGCGGTGGCCGTCGTCGAGCAGGGCGCGGGTCACGATGCCGACCGGGTTGGTGAAGTTCACGATCCAGGCGCCCGGGTCGGCGCGGCGGGCGATGTCCAGGACCACGGGCACCGTGCGCAGGGCCTTCGCGAAGCCGCCGGCACCCGTGGTCTCCTGCCCGACGCAGTCGCAGGCCAGCGGGAACGTCTCGTCGCTGATGCGCGCCTGCTGCCCGCCCACGCGCAGCTGGATGACCACCGTCGCCGCGCCGGCCAGGGCGTCGTCCACATCGGACGTCCAGCGCAGCGTGGCCCGGGAGCCGTGGGCCTGCAGGATGCGCCGCGCGAACGCGCCGACGACGGCGAGGCGCTCGGCCGCCGGGTCGAGCAGCACGATCTCGGAGGCGAACGGGGCCAGGCGGGCGAAGCCGTCGACGAGCTCCGGGGTGTACGTGGACCCGCCACCCACAACGGCGATCTTCACGAGCCAGCCCTCCAGTCCTACTAATAGGAAGACTAACTAACCGTCTCGGCGGACCAATGTCAACGTCGCTCGCGCCACTGGGCGACGACGGCGTCGGCGTCCAGCGGGCGCAGCAGGGTCGGCGGGCCCTCGATCAGGCCGCGCCGGGCGCGCTCGATGCGCGCGTTGAGGTCGGCGACCGCCCGCCGCAGCGACTCCTCGGTGCGGAACCGCCCCAGCTCCCCGGGCAGGTCCTCGACCTCGCGGCGCAGGCGCAGCGTCGGCGGGATGCCGCCGGGCAGGCTCTCGCGGCGGGCCAGGTCCTTGACCCACCAGTCCTCGTCGTAGAGCTCGCCGTGGTCGGGCAGCGGCCGGCCCGCGCCGGGCAGGTCGTCGAACTCGCCGCGCTCCTGCGCCTCGCGGATCTGCCGGTCGATGTGCGATTCATACCAGCTGGCCATTGCCCCCGAGTGTACCCGTGGCAGGATCTTGATCGATGGAGCAGTTCGAGCGGTACGGGTACCCGGCGCTGGCGATCCTGGTGTTGCTCGAGGGCGTGGGCATCCCGACGCCGGCCGTCACCGCCGTGGTCGCCCTGTCCGCCGCCGCGGCCGCGCACGGGTCGGGCAACCTGACCGCGGTCGCCCTGGTCACCTTCCTGGCCGCGGTCGCCGGCGACAACCTCGGCTACCTGCTCGGCCGGCGCGCCGGGCGGCCCGCGGTACTGCGCTTCGGCCGGCGCGTGCGGCTGACCGAGGAGCGCCTCGAGCGGGCCGAGCGCTTCATCGCCACGCGCGGCCGCAACATCATCGTGGTCGCGCGGTTCATCGACGGGCTGCGCCAGACCAACGGCATCATCGCCGGCGCCACCGCGCTGCCCTGGCGCCAGTACGCCCCGCGGGACGCGGCCGGCGGTCTGCTGTGGACGGTGCTGTGGGTCGGCGTCGGGGCCGTGGCGGGCGACAACATCGAGCAGCTGCGGCGGTACCAGGCGTGGATCCTCGGCGCCGCCGGGCTGGTCGCGCTCGGGATCCTGCTGCGGTACCTGTACCGCCGCCGCCGGCATTCATAAGTCCTGGATTCAACTACGTTACGTCACCAGAGCTCCACCACCATCCAGACGCCCGTGAACATCTGCGGCAACTCGATCGCGATCATCGGCTTCGCCAGCGCGGACTGCGACGGCGGCGCAGTGGCCTACAACGGCAGCAGCGGCTCGTACAGCGGCGCGGGCAGCAGCAACGGGTGCGGCAACAGCTACCACCGCCACCGCCACCACAAGAACACGAACGGCAGCGCCAACGCGGCCGGCTACGACGACCGCGGCGGCATCGGCATCGGCAACCAGTCGTCGTTCACGTTCCAGGTCCCGATCAACGTGTCCTGCAACTCGGTCGCCCTCGTCGGGTTCGCCTCGAGCTGCCTGAACCGCCTGACGTAGCGGGGCACCGCCTGCCCCGCCGACGTGGAGCGTTGACCGCGATGCCCGGGGGAAGCAGCCCCTTCCCGCGGTACATCGGTCAACGCTCTCGGCATGTTCAGGCGATCGCGACGGCGCGGCCGGTGATGCGCACCCCCGACGCCGGGTCGGCGTCGAGCTCCACGAGCAGCCGGCTCGGGCGGCCCATGTCGTCGCCCTGGTGCACCGTCAACGCCGCCGGCACCGCGACCAGGCCGAGCTCGCGCAGGTAGCCGCCGAACGCCCCGGCCGCCGCCCCCGTCGCCGGGTCCTCGTAGACCCCGCCGGGTGGGAACGGGTTGCGGGCGTGGAACACCGTCGCCGACTCCCGCCACACCACATCGACCGTCGTCCAACCCTGCTCGGCCATGAGCGCGGCCAGCGCCGGCTCGTCGTAGCCGAGCCCGGCCAGCCGCTCGCGGCGGCGCAGGGCCACGACCGGATGCCAGGCACCGGCGAACGCGGCCCGCAGCGGCAGCTCCGGGTCGAGATCCTCCACGGTGTACCGCAACGCCTCCAGCAGCCGCGCCCCGACCTCGGACGGGATCGCGCGGGTCGCCGGGGCCACCGTGCGCAGGGTGGCGCGGCCGTCGCCGGTGTCGACCGCGATCTCACCCACGGGCGCGGCGAGCCGGATCGGTCCCGGCCCGAACCGCTCGGCGTAGGCGACCGCGGACGCGATCGTCGCGTGGCCGCAGAACGGCACCTCGGCCCGCGGGCTGAAGTACCGCACGGCCGCGGCCCGCTCCCCGGCGGGCGTCAGGAACGCGGTCTCGGAGTAGCCGACCTCGGCCGCGATGCGCTGCATCTGCGCGTCGTCGAGGCCGGTGGCGTCGAGCACGACCCCGGCCGGGTTGCCGCCGGACGGGACATCGGTGAAGGCGGCGTACCGCAGGATCTCCATGCCTGCACCGTAGGCCGGGGGCGACCCGGTCGCGGATGCCAATCGGCCGGCGGTGGCATGACGCCCCCGCCGGCCGATGGATCGTACGAGCCCTACTTGTCGGCCACGCCGAGCTGGCCCTCGCCGCCCCCCGAGTGGAGCTCGGTGCCCTCGGCGAACGCGCCGTCGAAGCGCTGCTGCAGCGCGTCGAGCTCGCCGAACTCGGCCTGGTGCGAGTCCTGGGAGCCCTCGGCCGCGAACACGTGGTCGTCGACCGACGCGTCGTGCGAGTAGTTGGTGAAGTCGTCCGACTCGGCGTGCACGACGCCCGGCTGGTCGAACTCCTCGTGGTGGCCCTGCGCGAAGTCCGTGGCCTCCTGCGCGTGGTGGTCGTTCTCGTACACGCCGAACTGGCTGTGCGCGTCGGCCTCCGAGCCGTGGGCCTGGTGCAGCTGGTCGAGGGCGTCGTGCTCCTGACCCGCCTCATAGTGGCCGAAGTCGACGTCGCTCCCGCCGTCGTAGCCGGTGTCGTCGCTCATGGAGATTTCCCCCTCGTTGCTGTCAGACTGCGATACGACCGACGTTACGGACTGTCGCACGTTCCGGAATCCCCCGAACGTGCCACGGGTCACATCCTGTCAGCCGTCCGGCGGGGGGACAGTCGGCCTCACGTGCTGGTATGCATGTCCGGCAGTCTCCGGGCCGGTGCCGGCCGGACGAACACACCGTGTGCGCCAGGTGACGGCCCGCCGCGCCCGAAACGCGTTCGCCGCCCCGGCCGGGCTCTGCGAGGATCGGCCCATGGTGCAGGCATCGGGGGTACGCATCGGCTGGGACGACCTGCCCGGCGGCGTCCGCGCGGCCGTCGAGGACCTCCTCGGCGAGCCCGTCGCGGCGGCCGTGTCGCAGGCCGGCGGCTTCTCACCCGGCACCGCCGACCGGGTCGTCACCCCGAGCGGGCGCCGCGCCTTCGTCAAGGCCGTCGGCACCCCGCTCAACCCCGACAGCCCGGCCATGCACCGCGCCGAGGCCCGGGCCGTCGCCGCGCTCCCGCCGGGCCTGCCGATGCCCGCGCTGCTGGGCGTCCACGACGACGGCGACTGGGTCGCCCTCGTCTTCGCCGACGTCGACGGCCGCCACCCGCACACCCCGTGGCGGGCCGACGAGGCCGAGGCCGTCCTCGTGGCGCTGCGGGCGCTGGCGGTACCGGTGCGGGGCCTGCCGAGCCTGCAGGCGGAGACGACCGAGGACTTCGCCGGGTGGCGCAACCTCGCCGCCGACCCGACCCCCGCCCTCGACCCGTGGGCCGCCGCGCGCCTCGACGAGCTCGCCGCCCTCGCCGAACACGGCCACCGGGCCCTCGCCGGCGACGCCCTCGTGCACGGCGACCTGCGCGCCGACAACCTGCTCATCCGCCCCGACGGCGGCGTGGTCGTCGTCGACTGGCCGTTCGCCTGCGCCGGGCCGCCCTGGTTCGACGCGCTCAGCCTCGTGCTCAACGTCCGGCTCTTCGGCGGGCACCTGCCCGACGACGTCATCGACGGCGACCCGGACGACATCACCGGGTGCGTGGCCGGGCTGGCCGGCATGTTCGCCGACCGCGCCCGCCGCCCCGACCCGCCCGGCCTGCCCACGCTGCGCAAGTTCCAGCAGGACCAGGCCGACGTGCTGCTGCTCTGGCTGCGCGAACGGCTCGAGGCGGCCTAGCCGCTGCTTCTCGGGAGCGCGCCGTTCGGCTGCTTTTCGGGAGCGCGCCGCTCGGTCACGGCCCTGAGGTTCGGCACGCGGGGGTGACCCTTGACCGCCGGCCTCGTCACGCTCCGCGCCCGCACCCGTCGAGCAACCGGCTTTCTCGGACAGCCTCTTCTCAGGCGGCCTCGACGCCGTGTAGCTGGTTCAGGGCCCGCTCCCGGGCTCCGGCCGTTGCCGGCAGCAGCGGGAGGCGTACCGCCGGCGTCGGGATGCGGCCCTGCGCGTGCAGGACGGCCTTCACCACCGCGGGATTGGGCTCCGCGAACAACGCCTCCGACAGGGCCGCGAGCCGCCCGCCCAGCGCCCGGGCCGCCACCACGTCCCCCTTGCCCCAGGCGTCGTAGAGGTCCACGAACCGCGCCGTGGCCACGTGCGCCGAAGCCAGGATGCCGCCCCGGCCCCCCAACGCCAGCAGCGGCGAGATCACCGCGTCGTCCCCGCCGAGCACCGCGAAGCCCGGCGGCGCGGCGGCCAGCAGGGCCACGGTGGCGGGGGAGACCGCACCGTCGGACAGCTTCATACCGACCACGTTGGGAATCGCCGCCAGCTCCAGCAGGGCCGCCGTCGACAGAGCCTGACCAGTCCGGTACGGCACGTGATAGACCACGACGGGCCCCACCGCCGCGGCGGCAACGGCCCGGAAATGCGCAACGACACCGGCCTCGCCGGGCCGCGTGAACGGCGGAACCACGACCATCGCCGCCGTACCCGCCGGCAGGCCCGCCACCTCCGCCACACAGCCCGCGGTCGAGCCGCCCCCGACGCCGACCAGCACGGGGGCGCCGGTCGCCGCACACGCCTCGACGACGGCCGCCCGCTCCTGCGGCGACAGCGTCGCGGGCTCACCCGTGGTTCCCAGCGCCACGAGGCCGGCGGCGCCGTCCGCGAGTACCGCCTCCGCCAGCCCGCGCAGGGCCTTCACATCGACGGCGCCGTCGGCCGCGAAGGGGGTCACCAGCGGTACAAAAATTCCCGAGAGGTCCATGGCTCCAGCGTCGGCCGCGGAAAGCACAAGAACCAGTTCATGTTTCCGTCGGCGAGCGTAAGCTGAGCTGATGCTCGACGTGCGGCACTTCCGAGACTCGGCCCAGCACGGCCCGCTCGCGGCCGCGCGCCGTTTCACGCCGCGGGCCCAGCACGGCACCCTCGCCGCCGCGCGCCCTTGCACGCCGCGGGCCCAGCACGGCACCCTCGCCGCCGCGCGCCCTTGCACGC